>CAZLOO010000077.1:4960-8756 GCA_964561055.1 uncultured Halobacteriales archaeon | reverse complement strand
CCGGAGCGTGCTCGCGGAATTCGGCATGCTCGCCACCGAGGAGGTGCGCTGGCCCGGCTGGCGGACAGTCATCGAGAACGGCGGGGAGAAGACGTGGCTCCGGGCGGACTCCGGCGGGCTGGTGGACATGCAACACGAGCGCGGTTCGCTAGTGTATAATGGCGAGACAATCTGTACCATCTCCGACCCCTTCCGCGCGGAGACGGACGTGGTGGCGGCGCCGTTCACGGGTGTGCTCATCGGGGTCGCGGAGAACCCGCTGGTGTACCCGGGCAACCCGCTATGTCACCTGGTGCGGCTCGACGAGCGTACCCTGCGGGCACTGCAGCTGGAGGAATCCCGCTAAACGTCCGTCGTGCGCTCGGTTTCCCGGAGGATGAACGGTCCGATCGAGAGGGTACGCCCGATAACGGTAGCGATGCGCACGGTGTAGGCCAACAACACAAGAAACGGTGCCACCGAGACGGTGACGGCAGCGGCGACCACCAGCGCCAGTGCGTCCACGCCGGCGACGTTCCCAGTGACTGCGGCGGTATCGAGAAACGCCAGCACTGCCACGGCGACAATCAGCGCGGGCAGCGCGGCGGTGGCGACCGCCCGCGAGAGGTTGATGAGCTCCGACTGGACGTACAGCGTCTTGAAGTGCTCGCGGGCCGGCCCGAATAGCGCCAGGCAATCCGCCAGTTCCGCCACCGCCGCGCCGCCGTCGCGCTCGCGCAGCCGGCGGGCCTCGTACAGCTTCCAGGAGTAGTTGAAATCAAGTACCGCCGACAGGACGTCGTACGTGCCGAACGTGGAGCCCTCCAGCGCGTCCGTCGCGCGGGCGGCGTCCTCACGGACCGACCCCGCGAGCCGCTCCATCTCCTCGTTCCCTTCCAGACGGCCGGCACGGTCAGCTGCAGCCGACAATAGCGCCCGGAGGAACACTGACGGCTCGGCCGGCGCAACCGACTCCTCAAGCAACTCGGCCACGTCCTCGCGGAACGAGAGCGCCCCCTCCATACGGTTGCGCTGGTCGCCGACGGCGCCCAGCTCCTGGGAGATTACCACCTGGTTCAGAGTCACCACGAGCGTGACGCCGGTGACTGTGGCGCCGACCAGCGCCTGGAACAGCGTCTCGACTGGGTCGCCTGACCGGAGCACCCTCCCCACGTCCGGGAGCAGTACGGCCAGTACGGCGAGCGCGAAAAACACCGCCAGCGCCAGCCCGATCGCCAGCACCCGCCGGTCGGCGTCCATGAGCAGGTAGGCGACGGCGGTGCTCCGCCCGGCACGCTCGCGCATCGTGTCCGCCGCCGGGTCGCTCATGAGGAGGGGACTCGCGCCCGACACAAAAACCGCCGGGTCAGAGGTAGGTGGCGATGCCGCCCACGAACAGCACCGTCACGACCAGCCGCCCGACACTGCCCGCGAAGGTAGCGAGCCCGAACCTCAGGTAGTCCTCCTCCAGAACGGTGAATCCGTAGATGGAGAGGGTGTCCGGGAAGCCGGGGACACATAGCGCCAGCGCCAGGCCGATGAAGCCGTACTGGCGGGCGATCTGGACGGTCTTACGCTCTGACCACGCCACCACGTCGAACCGGGAGCGCTCCAGCAGCCGTATGACCGGGCCGGATTGCTTGGCCTCGTGGCCCAGCCGCAGGGCGATGACGCTGCCTAGCGCCTTGCCGGCGCCGCTGACGAGCATTATTAGCCCGAGTTCCGTTCCCCGAGGAACGCCGTCGCCGAGCTGGGCAAACAGCACCACCTCGCTGGGGAGGGGAAGCACGATGGCGATTAGAAAGGAGTAGACGAACACGATGACCAGCGCCTGGGGACCGACCGCCGTCTCGACGGCCGTCCGCAGGGCCTGCTCGAAGCCGACGTGCCCGAACAGTAGTAGCGACGTCACCGGCCGACGCTCCGAACCCGGGTGTCCGGCTCCCCGAGCGCCATCGCCGGGTCCTCGCCGCCGGCTGCGGCCCGCACCCACTCCGGACGCTCGGTCGTCACCCCGCCCACCGTCTCCAGCGTGTACCCCAGCGTGAAGCTGGCTTGTTCCCCCCCGATGCGATAGGTCGCCTCCACTCGCATCGCCCTGATACGGCCCTCGCTGTCGACCACCAGCGTCGAGCCGTACTCCTCAACGGCGGTCGTCCGGTTGGGCATCGCCGACAGCGCGTCGGTTACCATCTCGGACTTCAAGGTGTACAGCCGGAGACCATCACGCATCTGCGTCTCGGTTACCCGGTACTCCGCGGCCGCGAGGTGGTCGTCGAGCCGCTGGACCCCGGCCAGCGTGGTGGCGTTGGCCGGCGTCCCCGTCGTGTAGCGCACCCTGTTGCCGGTGGTGACCCGGATGTACTGGCGGCTGTTATTGGCCCAGGCCTCGAAGGTTGCGCCGGCCTGCCGGTTCACCGTGCGGAACTGGTAGGGGGTACCGCCGGCCTCGACTACCAGCACCTGCTGACGATCGACCGGATAGTTGCGGAGCTCGCCACTCAACCGCTGGCGGGCGGTCGCGTTCAGGGTCAGCTCCGAGCGAAAGCCCGTTTCGTTGAGTTGTGCGGCGTGGGCCGCCAGCAGCGCGTCAGCGTCGGCCAGCCGCCCTTCCTCGATTCCGGGCGGGGTCTCCGCTTGGCTACCGCCGAGCGCGCCGCAACCCGACAGCACCAGCATCCCGGCCAGCGCGACAACGAGGAGGGAACGACTCACCACCACTCCTCCCTGTGTAGCCCCCCCATCACCCGCTCACCGGACGGAGTCAAGCAGCAGCTTCTGCTCGACCCGCTTGACCTCGTGCTGGACGTCCCGGACTGCGTCGATGTTTGCGGAGATGGAGGACACCCCGCAGTTGACGAGATGGCGTACCATCCGGGGGTTCGAGCCGGCCTGCCCGCAGATACTCGTCTCCACACCCCGCTCGCGGCAGGTGGTGATGACGTTTTCGATGAGCTCGAGAATGGCGGGGTGAAGCTCGTCGAAGCGGTCGGCGACGTGTTCGTTGTTGCGGTCGACCGCCAGGGTGTACTGAGTGAGATCGTTCGTCCCGAAGGAGGCGAAGTCGATGCCGTGGTCAGCCATTTCTCCGACACACAGCGCGCTGGCGGGCGTCTCTATCATCACCCCCCAGCGGCGCTTCTCGGGGTCGATGCCGACCGCCTCGAGCAGCTTCCGGGCGCGAAGCACGTCCTCTGCATCGTTGACCAGCGGGAACATTATTTCCACGTTGTCGTATCCCATCTCGAACAGCCGCCTGAACGCCCGAAGCTCGCACTCGAACACCTCCGGTCGGTCTAGCGACCGCCGGATCCCCCGGTAGCCCAACATCGGGTTGTGCTCGACCGGCTCGTCGCTCCCTCCCTCGAGCTGTCGGAATTCGTCAGTGGGGGCGTCGAGAGTTCGCACCCGCACCGGCCGGGGGTAGAACTCGTCGGCGACGCCGCGCACGCCATCGACGATTTCCTCGACGTAGGCGTCCTCACCGTTGACCGCGATGAACCGCTCGGGGGTGTTGTTCGTGGACAGCACTAAATGCTCCAGCCGGAGCAGACCGACCCCATCGGCACCGGTCTGAGCCGCCCGGTGGGCCGCTTCCGGAATGGAGACGTTCACTTTCACCTCCGTCGCCGTCATCGGCTTGACCGGGTTCTGCGGGCGGATGTCCTCGTGGGGCTCGCTTTCATCTTCGGTCTCGACCCGGCCCCGCATCACTGTGCCCTTCTTCCCGTCGATGGTCACCACTTGGTCGTCCTCCAGGGAGGCGGTGGCGCTGCCGGCGCCGACGACCGCCGGGACGCCCAGCTCCCGGGAGACG
>CAZLOO010000077.1:547-4950 GCA_964561055.1 uncultured Halobacteriales archaeon | reverse complement strand
CCAGCTCGTCGAGCTCCCCGACGACCCGTACCTCGCCGGACACCTCGCCCGGACTCGCGCCCAATCCCTTGAGGAGGACCTCGCCGGCGTCTGCGTCTGCCTGTGTCGCCCCGCCGTCGGTCGCGCCGGCGGTTGCGGTGTCGTCGATAGTGGTGATGGGCCGAGACTGCAGCGCGAACAGCTTCCCGCCGTCGGTCGCCCACGCCACGTCCTGCGGGACGCCGTAGTGGTCCTCGACGCGCTCGCCCAACTCGACCAGTCGGTCGATCTCCTCATCGTCGAGTACCCGTGCAGTACGGCGGTCGTCCGGCACCTCCCGCTCGACGGTGTCGCCGCTCTCCTCGTCGCGGACGTGCATTACCTTCTTGTCGGCGACGGTCGCTTCCACGACGGCGCCGTCCGAGCGGTCGACGACGTAATTGTCCGGGGAGACGGCGCCGCTGACGACCGCCTCGCCCAGTCCCCAGGCGGCCTCGATGATGATCGTTTGTTCGCCCGTCGAGGGGTGGCTGGTGAACATCACGCCGGACTTCTCAGCGTCGACCATCGTCTGGACGACGACCGCGATGTCGACGACGTCGTGGTCAAACCCCTGCTGCTGGCGGTAGTAGATCGCCCGCTGGGTGAACAGCGACGCCCAGCACTCCTTTACGCGCTCGAGCAGTCCCTCCCGGTCGACGTTGAGAAACGTCTCCTGCTGGCCGGCGAAGCTGGCGTCCGGGAGGTCCTCGGCGGTCGCTGAGGAGCGTACCGCGACCAGTGAGTCTCCTTCCTCGAGGTCGTCGTAGGCCGCGAGTATCTCCGCCTCCAACTCCTCCGGCATCGGCGTCCTAAGAATCAGTTCTCGGGCGCGCTGTTCGGCCGTAGCCAGTGCCTCGGAATCGTCTACGTCCACGTCGACGGCTTCGAACAGCTCCTCGTCGATACCGGTGCTCTCGATGAACGAGCGGTACGTCCCGGCGGTGACAGCGAACGCGGGCGGCACGGGGAGGCCAGCGGCCGCGAGTTCGCCCAGCGAGGCGCCCTTCCCGCCGACTGCGTCGAGGTCGCCGGACCCGACCTCGTTCAGCCAGAGTACAGCCATTGCGTGGGTGTGGATGGCGCCGAGCGGGTAATCAGTCTTCCGGGACAGGCGCCCGCGCTTGTGGGCTGTAGGCGGCGCCTACTGTCCGGCCAGCACGGGCGGGCCGGACACGCATCTTTTATACCCTCCCGGGTCCAGTACCCTGCGAATGCACGGCAACGCACCGTACGACGGTCCGGAGGCGGAGTACACCACCGACGAACTGCAGGCGCTCCGCCGGGACGTCGCCAACGTCACGGCGCGCACCCGCGAGTTGCTACCCAACGAGTTCGTCGTCGGCTCGGAGCTACGCGAGGGGTCCGAGGGCCCCCACGGTACCGTTGCCGTCCAGCCGCCGGTCGGCAACGTCGTCACCAGCGGGGTTGCCCCGGATGCCAGCGACGAGGAGCACAGCGACCTGGCGTACGACCTCGCCGCCGGCGCTGCCCTCCAAGTAAAACAGGCCGTTGAGGGCGTCGAGGGTACCGCCGGCTGAACGGTCCGCGTCCCGCTCGGTCCCGCGCGTTCCGGTCGGTTGAAGTGCGGCCCGGCTGTTGGCCGGGTATGTACGAGCGGGTCAAGGGATTCAAGGACTTCTACCCCCCGGAGATGGCCGCCCACCGCGAGGTGATCGACACTATCGAGTCGGTGGTGCGGCGCTACGGCTTCCGGGAGATCAACACCCCTCGCCTGGAGCGCGCGGAGATGTGGACGGACAAGGCCGGCGAGGAAATTGTCGAGGAGCTGTACGCCTTTGAGGACCAGTCCGGCCGACGGGTAACGCTGACCCCGGAGCTGACGCCGACGGTCGCACGGATGGTTGCCGAGCGGGGGAAGGCGCTCACCAAGCCCATCAAGTGGTTTTCCACGCGGCCGTTCTGGCGCTACGAGCAGGTCCAGCAGGGCCGGTTCCGGGAGTTCTACCAGACCAACCTCGACATCTTCGGCACGGAGCGCCCGGAGGCCGATGCGGAGGTGCTGGCGGTTGTCACGGACGCGCTCACAGAGCTGGGACTCACTGGCGAGGAGTTCGAGATACGGGTGAGCCACCGGGACGTGCTCTCGGCGACCCTGGAGAGCATCGACGCTGACGTGGACGTCCGAGAGGCCATCCGGGCGGTGGACAAGCGCGCGAAGATCGAGCGCGGGGAGTACATTCGGCAGCTCCGGGCAGCCGGGCTGTCCGCAGACCAGGCCCGGGAGTTCGACGACGCGCTCGCGGCTGGCAACGGCGACTTGGACGAGCTGCTAGCGTTCGCGGACAGCGAGGAGCTACAGACGGCGGTCGAGAACCTCCGGTCAGTGCTCGCTGCCGTCGAGGACTTCGGCGCCCGCGAACACTGCACGGTATCCCTGCACACCGCTCGGGGGCTGGACTACTACACCGGAGTCGTGTTCGAGTGCTTCGACTCCACCGGGGAGGTGTCCCGATCGGTGTTCGGCGGCGGCCGCTACGACGACCTCATCGAGTCCTTCGGCGGTCAACCCACCCCCGCTGTCGGCGTCGCGCCGGGCGTAATGAACTCCACCCTGCCGTTGCTGTTGAAACGCGCGGGCGTGTGGCCAGAGGAGGCTATCGAGACCGACTACTACGTGCTCCGGGCCGGAGATACCCGGACGGAGGCCGCCCGCATCGCCCGTCAGCTGCGCGCCCGCGGTCACGTCGTCGAAACGGGGCTGGCTGACCGTGGCTTCGGCGACCAGCTGGGCTACGCCGACAGCATCAACGCCGAGACGGTCGTCGTCGTCGGCGAGCGCGATCTCGCCGACGACAATGTGACCGTCAAGAAGATGGAGAGCGGCGACCAGACGACGGTGCCGATCGAGGAGTTCCCTGGCAATCACGCTCGGCCAACATACGAGGACTTCGAGTAGCGTGGCGACGCTGCTCCGTGCCGGGGCTCCGGTGGGTAGCGCGCCGTTCCCGCCGAGCGGCAGGGGCGCGGAGGAGTAGCGTGGCGCTCGTTCAAAACAACGGAGCTGCGAGGCGCCCAGAGCTCACCTTCCTCTCTACCGGACGCGGACCCGAGCAACCCGCCCTCACTGATCAGCGCGGCGAGGTGAACCGGGACACTCTAATCGGCGGCCCCGCAGGTGTGGGTATGGTTGTCGGAGATATCGCGACCGGAACCGAGCTTGCCGTTATCGGCGGCGGGCCGGGCGGCTACACGGCCGCCATCCGGGCCGCCCAGCAGGGTATCGATACGACGCTCATCGAGCGGGACGCCTACGGTGGGACTTGTCTCAACTACGGCTGCATCCCCTCGAAAGCGTTCGTCACGGCCTCCGGGCTTGCCCACCGCGTGGAGAACGCCGAGGGGATGGGTATCCACGCCCGCGCGGACGTGGACATGGCCGGGATGACCGCCTGGAAGGACGAGGTCGTCGACCGGCTCACCGGCGGGGTGGAGAAGCTCTGCAAGGGCAACGGGGTCAACCTCGTCGACGGTACCGCGGAGTTCTCCGGCAGCAACTCGCTCCGCGTGGCCCACGGCGGCGGGGGCCAGGGCAGCGAGACCGTCGAGTTCGAGTCGGCTATTATCGCCACCGGTTCCCGGCCGGTTGAGGTGCCCGGCTTCGAGTTCGACGGCGAGCGGATCCTCTCCTCACGCGGGGCGCTGGCCCTGGAGTCCGTGCCGGAGTCGCTAGTGGTCGTCGGCGCAGGTTATATTGGGATGGAGCTGTCGACGGTGTTCGCGAAGCTCGGTGCGGAGGTCACGGTCGTTGAGATGCTTGAGGACGCCCTGCCGGGCTACGAGGATGACATCACCCGCATCGTCCGCAAGCGCGCTGAGTCGGTCGGCGTGGAGTTCCACTTCGGCGAGGCCGCCGAGAGCTGGGAGGAGGCCGGCGACGGCATTACCGCCCGCACCGAGGACGAGGACGGCGTTGTCAGCGAGTTCGACGCGGAGAAGGTGATGGTCGCGGTCGGCCGTCGCCCGGTGACTGAAACGGTAAATCTCGAGGCCGCTGGGGTTGAGACGACGGAGAACGGCTTCGTCTAGACCGACGACCGCGCCCGCACCAACGTCGAGAACATCTACGCAGTCGGCGACGTCGCCGGCGAGCCGATGCTCGCGCACAAGGCGATGAAGGAGGGCCACGTCGCCGCGGACGTCATTGCGGGGGAGCCCGCCGCGCTCGACTATCAGGCGATGCCTGGCGCGGTGTTCACCGACCCCGAGATCGGCACCGTTGGGATGACCGAGAGCGAGGCTAAGGAGGCCGGCTTCGAGCCGACGGTCGGTCAGATGCCCATGCAGGCCTCCGGCCGCGCGCTCACGATGGACGAACACGAGGGGTTCGTCCGCATCGTCGCCGACGACCCCAGCGGGTTCGT
>CAZLOO010000077.1:0-537 GCA_964561055.1 uncultured Halobacteriales archaeon | reverse complement strand
GCCTCGCCATCGAGATGGGCGCCACGCTTGAGGATCTCGCGGCGACGATTCACACCCATCCGACGCTGTCGGAGGCGGTAATGGAGGCCGCCGCCAACGCACAGGGGAGCGCGATCCACACGCTCAACCGCTAACCCTCCGCCCAGGGGCTATCGTACACTCGCTCGCCTCAGTGTTCCGACAAGACTGCGTTGCGAACACAGCACTCCGGGCCGGTGCGGCCGGTTCCCCGTGCCGTCGGCGCTCCCTCGCTTGCGATTACTCCTTCTCCGCCTCCGCTCTGTCTCCGCTACTGCACCGCCTCGGCTCCCGCTAGTGCATCACCTACGCCGCTGACTGGTGGGAGCCGTCACGTGTGCTGTAGGCTAGCGACCCGACGGCCTTTTCTCCGGTCATCGGGAACTGAGAGCAATGAGAGCCATCACGCTCGGTCCGGCCGGAACCTACTCCCACCGCGCCGCGAGAGCCGTGGCTGAGGACGTGTCGTTCACGGAGTCGGTCACGGGTATCGTGGAGGCGGTGTCAGGGGGGCGGTAC
>CAZLOO010000076.1:0-8788 GCA_964561055.1 uncultured Halobacteriales archaeon | reverse complement strand
AACGCGAACCCCAGCGCCGCCCAGACAGGGACCCCCAGTTCCGTCTCCGTCGCGGCCAGCGGCTCCGTCGAGGCTCAGCCCGAGCAGGCGGTCGTCCGGGTGTCCATCCGCGCGGAGGCCGATAAGGCCCGCGACGTGCGCCAGCGGATGGCCCAGCGCGCCCAGCAAATGCGGTCAGCGCTAGAGGAGATGGACCTCGCTGTCGATGTGGTCAGCGCCGACTACGATATCCGCGCCGACCGCGAGCGACGCCCTGAAGGCGAGACCACCCGATTCGTCGGCCGCCACAGCTTCGTGCTCACCGTCGATGCACCCGACCGGGCCGGCGACCTGGTGGTAACCGCCGTCGAGAACGGAGCCTCTACCGTCGACGACGTCCGGTTCACCGTCAGCGAGGAGACCCGCAGAGAGCTCCGTCAGCAGGCGCTCGACCAGGCGATGCAGAACGCCCGCGCCGAAGCCGGCGTGTTGGCCGAACGGTCCGACCTCGAACTGACCACGGTCGCCTCCGTCTCCACTGGTAGCGTCCAGGTGCGTCCCTATCGGGCGGAGTTCGCAGCCGCAGACGGCGGTGATGGCGGCGGCGTCCCCACCAGCTTCGACACCGGGACCGTCACCGTCTCCGCGCAGGTACAGGTGACCTACAACGCCGAGCCCTGACTCAGTGGCCGACAAACTCCATCAGGACGCCACCGGTGTCCCGCGGGTGGAGAAACGCCACCTCATGGCCCCACGCCCCCTCGCGAGGTGAGTCATCGATAGCCTCGACGCCATTCTCCCGGGCGCGGTACAGCGCCGCCGTCACGTCCTCGACTGCGAGCGCGAGGTGGTGGACGCCCGGTCCCTGCTCTTCGAGGAAGGTCGCCACTGTCTCGTTGCCGACCGGCTCGAGCAGTTCGAAGTAGCTCCCTCCGCATTCGAGGAACACGATACGGATACCATCGAACGTCTCCGTGTGCGCGACGGTCAGGCCGAACGTATCCCGGTACAGTGCCGCGAGGGCGTCAGCGTCCTCGGTAGCAATGCCGGCGTGGTGGAAGGTCGGTTCCATGGCCGGCGGGTGGACGCCGGGAGGTATAAGCGGCCGCCTACATCGAGGAGCGGTGCTCGCCGAACACGGCCCGCATCGCGTCGCAGATCTCTCCGGTCGTGGCGTACGCCTTCACTGCGTCCACGATGTACGGCAGCAGGTTCTCATCGGTCTCACAGGCATCTTGGAGCGCGGCTAGCGTCTCCTCGACGGCCTCGTCGTCACGGCGCTCCTTCACCTCGGCGAGCCGCTCCTGCTGACGGCGCTCGTCCTCGGGATCGACCTCCTCCAGATTCTCTGAGCGCTCTTCATCCTCGACGGTGAACTCGTTAACCCCGACGATGATGCGTTCGCCCTCCTCGATTTCACGCTGGCGCTCGTAGGCGACGTCCTGTATCTGCCGTTGCACCCACCCCGACTCGACGGCTGCTCGCATCCCGCCGCGTTCGTCTATCTCCTCGATTATCTCGAACGCCTCCTCCTCGAGTTCATCAGTGAGGTGCTCGACGTAGTAGCTCCCCCCGAGCGGGTCGATGGTATCGGCTGCGCCGGACTCGTGGGCGAGTATCTGCTGGGTGCGTAGTGCCGTCCGCACGGACGCTTCGGTTGGCAGGCTGAGCGCCTCGTCTTTCCCGTTGGTGTGCAACGACTGGGTCCCTCCGAGCACCGCCGCCAACGCCTGGTAGGCCACCCGGACGACGTTGTTCTCGATTTGCTGGGCAGTCAGCGTCGAGCCCGCGGTCTGTGTATGGAACTTCAACTGTTTTGAGTCGGTCGATTCCGCGCCGAACCGGTCGTCCATGATTCGGGCCCACATCCGCCGGGCGGCACGGAACTTCGCGACCTCCTCAAGAATGTTGTTGTAGGAGGCGAAAAAGAAGCTTAGCTGTGGCGCGAACTCGTCGACATCCTGCCCGGCCTCGATGGCCGCCTCCACGTACTCGATACCGTCCGCGAGCGTGAACGCAATCTCCTGGGCCGCCGTGGAGCCGGCCTCGCGGATATGGTAGCCGGAGATCGAAATAGTGTTGAAGTTCGGGATCTCTTCACCACAGAACTCGAAAACGTCCGTTATCAGCCGCATCGACGGCTTTGGCGGGAAGATATACGTGTTGCGGGCGATGTACTCCTTCAGTACGTCATTCTGGATGGTGCCCCGCAACTGTTCGCGGTCCACGCCTTGGCGGTCGCCGACGGCGACGTACATCGCCAGCAGTACGCTCGCGGGCGCGTTGATTGTCATACTGGTCGAGACCTCGTCCAGCGGGATGCCGTCGAAGACGGTCTCCATATCGTACAGCGAGTCAATGGCAACACCCGACTTGCCGACCTCGCCGGCGGCCATCTCGGCGTCGGAGTCGTATCCCATCTGGGTGGGGAGGTCAAATGCCATCGACAGCCCCGTCTGGCCCTCGTCGAGCAGGTAGTGAAATCGCTCGTTTGTCTTCTCGGCGGTGGAGAAGCCGGCGTATTGGCGCATTGTCCACAGCCGTCCGCGGTACATGGTGGAGTACACTCCACGGGTGAACGGCTCCTCGCCAGGGAAGCCGATGTCTTCCTCGTAGTCGATATCTGCCACGTCCGCCGGGGTGTACAGGGGGTCGACCTCGTGGCCCTCCGTGTCAGTAGTGAACGACTCCCGGCGCTCCCCGAACCGGTCGAGGGTCGGGCCGAGGGTGTCGTCCTCCCACTCGGCGCGGGCCTCACGGATGCGCTCCAGGTCCTCCGGGTCGAACATGCCTACCCAACGGGTGCCGCGGGGTTAAGGTCTGACGGAGCGGGCGACCAGCCGCTCCTTCTCGCTCTTTGATAGCTGTTTGATTTCGTACTCCCGCGACATCGCCGCCGAGCGGCCCTCGAAGCGCTCGACATGGACCAGCTCCAGCGGCCCCCGGCCGCGGGTGTAGCGAGCCCCCTCGCCGGCGCGATGTTCTGCAATACGCCGCTCGACGTCGGTGGTGTAGCCGGTGTACAGCGAGCCGTCGCCACAGCGAAGCACGTAGACGGCGTGACCCCTCATTTCACCGAGCGCAGGTTCCTCGTCCGGTCTCAGTTCTCCCTTGCACGGTCGCGGGACACCTCAGCGATACCAGCGTTCGCGGAGCAGTTCGGACAGGCCAGAAGGTCGCCGTGCTCATCGGCGAACACCCTGGCGAATCGCTCGGAGACGTGCGCGCCGCAGTGATCACATGTGGGCATTGTTGTACCGGCACACCCGGGCTACTCTCGTATTGTGAAGCCGTCCATAAATACCCTTGACCTCCCGCAACTCGCACCGTCGATCCGTTCATCGGCCAGAAGAGAGTCGCTGCCGGCCGGTATCGAGCTTATGAGCCCCCCACATGCGCCTCCAGCACTGGAAGTGCTCAGTTCCGCTCGGCATCGAGTGCCCGGGCGACCTGTCCTGCCTGGACAGCTGCTGCGAATCCGTTGTCTACGTTGACGACGGCGATGGGGGTACAGGACTGAAGCATCCCGGCCAGCGCCGCCTCCCCGTCGCCGCCGTGACCGTATCCCGAGGAGACGGGCAGGCCGATGACCGGACAGTCGACCAGTCCGCCAACGACCGTCGGGAGTGCTCCCTCGCGGCCGGCCGCGACGACCAATGCGTCCTGGGCACGGAGAACCTCCAGCCGGTCGAACAGCCGCCCGATGCCGGCCACACCGACATCCGATACCCGGGCTACCCGGGCACCCATCTCCCGGAGAACCACCGCCGCCTCGCCCGCGGCTGCAGCGTCGGCGGTCCCGCCGGTAATCACTCCCACGTCCGCGTCCAGCGACGGCGGTTCGTACCCCTCGGCGTGGATCACCAGCGTCCGGGCGCGCTCGTCCGTCCGGAGCGTGGCCGCCGGGTGGTCGGTTGCGATACGATCGGCCACCGCGTCTCGTGTCTCGTTATCCGTTCGGGTCACTAGCGCCCGGCCGTCGGTCTCGACGGCGAGACTCGTTAGCTCCGCCGCCTCCTCGGGTGTCTTCCCGGTCGCCAGCACCGCCTCCGGCGCGCCGGTCCTGGCCTCGCGGGCCGCCTCGAACCGGCCAGCCTCTCCCGTAGCGTACCCCGCGAGCGCCGCCTCAGCCTGGTCGACACTAGTCTCTCCGGCCGCCAGCGCCTCGAGCACCTCGCGCATATCCCTGTTACTCCCCCCATCGACTCCCATCTACCGGTCCCGGATTGACGGGGTCGCCCCCCGTTCTGTTGTTTATCGAACACTACATCCTAAGATTGAACCCCGGGTGCAAACGGCTCAAACCCCCACGAAACGGAGGTAGACGCGCCCTGTTTGGGAACTTTTATAACGGGAACCCGACAACCTCAGCCCGCATGGCAGACCTGATCGTCAAAGCCGCGGTGAAGGAAGCGCTCGGAGACATGAACGTCGCATCTGACTTCTACGACGCCCTCGACGACGAGGTCGCGGAGCTGCTCGAGGACGCCTCCCGACGCGCCAGCGAGAACGACCGCAAGACGGTCCAGCCGCGCGACCTGTAGACCGGTCGAACCTCCCCGTTCTTTCCGCGAGTCGACCGCTTAGCCGTAGCGCCGTCGCCGGACCCCGTCGTCCGACCCGATGTGAGCCTCGTCAGCCAGGCCGACGAACAGCCCGTGCTCAACGACCCCCGGGAGCTCCGACAGCCGGGCCGCGAGTTCCCCGGGAGCCTCGATGGCGCCGAACGCGCAGTCCACGACCAGGTTCCCGTTGTCCGTCACTACGGGGCCATCCTTTCGCTCCGCGGCCCGGAGCGTCGGCTCCGCGTCGGCCTCGCGGACGGCAGCCCGGACCGTCGGGACGGCGTCAGCCAGTACCTCCACGGGCACCGGATGGTGAAGCATGTCGGTCAGCTTCCGGTCGTCGACGACTAGCACCAGCCGGTCGGCAGCGGCGTCGACGACTTTCTCACGGGCATGGGCGGCGCCGCCGCCCTTCACGCAGTCCCCGTCTGCGAGTTGATCGGCGCCATCGATGGCGATGTCGGGTGTCGCCTCATTCAGGTCGGTCAGCGGCACCCCGGCCTCCACCGCTAGCGCCCGCGCGCCATGGGAGGTCGGGACCCCACGGACGTCGAGCCCGCCGTCAATGCGCTTCCCCAGCCTCCGGATGGCGTAGGCCGCCGTGCTCCCAGTGCCGAGCCCGACGACGTCGCCGTCTTCGGCGAGTTCGGCGGCCGACTCTCCCGCACGGCGCTTGGCCCGCTCCACGTCAGTCGGCATGGCGGCCGTTGGCCGGCAGGGGTCCTAAACCCCAGCACTCTCCGTACCGGGGAACGCTCTTGACGGTCCCGGTCCACCCTCAACCATGGGCGGACCACCGGAGACGGCGCTGGTGGCGGGCGCCGGTCAGCGGACGGGCGCGGCGCTGGCCCGCCGGCTGACCGACGAGGGTGTCGACGTCGGACTGCTCTCGCGCTCGGGGGCAGCAGGGATAGCGGCGGATCTGGACGGCCCGGGCGAGGCACTCTCTGTCCGGGCGGACGTGACCGACCCCGATGCCGTGGAAGACGCAGTCGAGCGAGTCCGCGAGGCGTTCGGGCCGGTCGGAGCGCTGGTTCACAACGCCAGTGCGCCCGGTGGGAGCGACGTCAAGGGGACGACGATAGACGAGATGGCGGCGACCTGGCGGGTCCGGGCGGGCGGCCTCTTTACCTGCGTACAGGCCTGCCTGGAGGACCTCCGGGAGACGCGGGGGACGGTCGTCGTCAGCGGGACGAACTACGCCATCGATCCGATACCGGACCAGCTACAGTGGGCCAGCGCCGCGGCGGCGACCCGCGCCGTTGCGCGCTCGCTGGCTGCCGACGAATCGCTCCGGGCGGACGGGGTGAGCGTCACCTATGTCGCTCTCCGGGCGGCCGTGGCGCCGCCGGAGAGCGGCTGGTCGGGAGCGCTGTCAGCCGATACCGTCGCCGACAGCTACTGGTCGCTGCTGACGGGCGAAGCCGCTGTCGAGGAACTGAGCCTGGAACCCCGCTAAGTGACGCTGTTGTAGGCGTCGAGCAGCCCCTCAGCCACCCGATCGAGGGAGTGCTCGGCGGCCGTCTCGCGGGCGTTCTCGCCCAGCCGTTTGCGCGTCTCCGGCTCCGCGACCAGCCGGTCGATCGCGTCCCGAAACTCCCCGAACGTCGAGCAGAGCAGGCAATCATCACCGTCGGTGAAGAATTCCCGGAACACGGGGATGTCACGCAGGACGACCGCCTTCCCGCAGGTCATCGCTTCCAAGACGACCAGCCCCTGGTTCTCTACCTTCGCGGGGAAGCAGAACACGTCACCCGCGCTGAACGCTCCACGCTTGTCGTCGACCCAGCCGGTGAACGTTACGTTCTCCGGGGGATCACCCACCCACCGCCGGACCGTCCGTGAGGCGCTCGGGCCGGTTTCATAGGTGCCGAACCACGCAAACTGGTGGTCGGTCTCCTCGGCCAGCCGGCAGAACGTGGTGAGCCCCTTGCGCTCGAACACGTTGCCGACGGCGAACACGACCGTCCCCTCCAGCCCGTAGCGGTCGCGGTACTCCGCGCGGAAGGACTCGTGGCTCTTCAGCGAGGCCGCGTCCACGCCGTTCGTGAGCGGCCGTATCGGCGCGTCGATGGGGTACGATTCGAGCGTGCGTTTCGTATACTCGCTGGGACATAGTACCAAGTCCGCCTGGGAGTAGAACCACCGTAGGTAGCGCCGCAGGGGGCCGGCCGCGACCGTCGACCCGCGGAACGACTCCCTGAAGTCTTCGCTGGTGACGTGGGCGTGCAACACAAGCGGGGTACCGGTACGGCGGGCGTACCGGGCGACCGCAACCGACCCTGGCCCGATCATGTTGCAGTGGGCAACGTCGAACGACTCAAAGGCGCCGTGCCCTCTCAGCAGGCTGGCGCCAGCCCGTAGCGGAGTCCCGCCGGTCCAAGGGGTCGTCACGGTCTCGACAGGAGTGTCCGCAAGCGCCGCGCGCTGCTGGGCGGCGGCGGTTCCCATCCCGCTGCGATCGAGTTTACCCTCCAATTCGAGGTAGTTCAGCACCCGCACGCGACAGGTGATGACGGAGCGAGGCATAGCTCTGGTGACTTCCGCCCGGTACGGACCGCAACAAAAACTCAATACCCCCCGGCCACAGGCGCCGTCATGGACCGGGTCGTCGGGGCAGTGCTCATGTGTGTTCTGCTGCTGGTGGCCGGCTGTAGTGGGTTGGCAGGCGAGCCGCCGAGAGCGACGCCGGTCGAGCCGGCTCAGGTTCCCGTCGACCCGCCGCCGGGCGTCTCCGAAGGCGGCGGCGTGGACAGCGTCACCCTGCTCAGCAGCCATGTCGGGCAGCTCCGGGACGGCTCGGCGACGGTGACAGAGCGCCGGATCGAGCGGTTCGCCAACGGAAGTCTCCGCTTCGACCGAACGACGAGGACCTACCACGGCCCAGTCGACCGGTTCTACGTCGTCCAGACCGTCGAAGGCACCGATCCGAGGGCGCACAATGTCACCGAGGATCGCTACGAGCGGTGGGCCAACGGCACCGTCGGTGTGGCGGCTGTCCGAGACGGTGACAACGTCACCTTCAAGCCGGCTTACCCCGGTCAATTCCGCATCAACAACTTCGAGCGACTCTACCCACTGTTTACGATGCTGGAGCCGACCGTCCGGGAGAAGCCGGGCGAGAGGGTGTTCGTCGCCCGCGCCACTCGCGAGCGGGTGCCCGGCGGCTTCGGCAAGGATCCTGTCCAGAACGTCCGCAGCGTCACCTTCGAAGCGACGATCACCCCCGCCGGGCTGGTGCGATCCTATCGGCTCAGCTACACCGGGACCGTCGACGGTGCCACCATCCACGTCACCGAGCGGCTCCGCTACGAGGACGTCGCCGCGACCGAAGTCCCCCGACCGGCGTGGGTTGACGAGGCTATCAGCGAGGTCCTCGATGACAGTCGCGGCGGGCAGGTCGACCCCGAATAACCGCCCGAGGGCGTTGCTATCGGGGCGCCGTACCCGGATATTGCGCCCGAACGCGGTCAATTTATATCCACGGACACGCGACGTTCGTTCGTTATGGGACAGACGCTCACGGAGAAGATCCTCGACGACCACCTCGTGGAGGGCGACCTCGAGACGGGGGAGGAGATCGGGATCGACATCGACCAGGTTCTCACGCAGGACACGACGGGGACGCTGGTGTGGCTCCAGTTCGAAGCGCTCGGCCTTGACGAGGTCCAGACGGAGCTCGCCGCGCAGTACTGCGATCATCAGACCTACCAATTCGACTTTAAGAACACGGACGACCATCGCTTCCTCCGTTCGGCCGCGGGCACCTTCGGCGCCCACTTCTCCCGGCCGGGCAACGGCATCTGCCACCAGGTTCATAAGGAGAACTTCGCGGCCCCCGGCAAGACCCTTCTAGGCAGCGACTCACACACCCCCACGCCAGGCGGGATGGGCCAGCTCGCCATCGGTGCCGGCGGCCTGGACATCTCGGTCGCGATGGGCGGCGGCCCTTACTACATCGAGATGCCGGAAATCGTCAACGTACGCCTGGAGGGCGAACTGCCGGAGTGGACCACCGCCAAGGACGTCATTCTGGAGATGCTCCGCCGACTATCAGTAAAGGGCGGTGTCGGCAAGGTGTTTGAGTTTACCGGCCCCGGCGTGGAGACGCTGTCAGTTCCCGAGCGTACTACTATCACCAACATGGGAACTGAGCTAGGTGCGACCACCAGTATCTTCCCGACCGACGAGAACACGGAGGACTTCCTCGAGCGGCTCGGCCGCGGCGACGAGTACGTCGAACT
>CAZLOO010000075.1:3759-8869 GCA_964561055.1 uncultured Halobacteriales archaeon | reverse complement strand
GAGGTCAACGACGTCGATGAGGACGCGTTCCGGGGGGGCGAGGTGGTCACGACGCTGAAGGCGGTCGTTCCGGTACCGGTCGCCGAGGACGTCCAGGCGTCGAAACAGCTGGCAGGGGGTAACACACAGACCTTAGCGGAGGGGGTCGCTGCCGACGTCCAGGCGGGGGTAACGTACGTCCTCGGGCCGGGGTCGACGCTGGGAGCAATAAAGCGCGAACTGGGCTTCGAGCCGTCGTCTCTGGGCGTTGACGTCTGGCGCGACGGGGAGGTACTGGTGCGGGACGGTGGCGAGGACGACATCCTCGACGCGCTGGGCGAGGAGAACGTCGTCGTCGTCTCCCCTATCGGC
Organism: uncultured Halobacteriales archaeon; assembly: GCA_964561055.1. GTDB lineage: Archaea > Halobacteriota > Halobacteria > Halobacteriales > Haloarculaceae > CAZLOO01. The sequence continues at coordinate 8,518 of CAZLOO010000075.1, read as the reverse complement.
GGGCAGGGGTTCGTGTTCGGTAGGGGCAACCAGCAGATTAGCCCCGCGGTCATCCGGGAGTCGTCGGTCGTGGTGGTCGCCTCCCCGGAGAAGCTCGACGGGGTGGGGCAGCTCCGGGTTGACACCGGCGACCCGGAGCTGGACGAACAGCTCCGAGGGTGGGAGAAGGTGCGCACCGGCCGGTTCGAGCGCCGGTTAGTGAAGGTGGTGTAGATACCCCATGCCCTAATAGCACATAGCTCTATGAGCGTCGTGTTCAGATATCCTTAAGGCCGTTGAGTGCCCCCCGTTCGGTATGGAGACGCGCAAGGTCCAGCGTCTGGGGCCGTCGACGTTGGCGATGACGCTGCCGGCCGAGTGGGCGAAGGCTTACGACGTGGAGAAGGGCGACGAGGTGTCGATACGCATCGGCGGCAAGGGGATGTTGACGGTGATGCCCGAGTCCGTACAGCAGGAGGAGGCGGAGGCGATCATCCACGCTGCCGATTTGGACGCCGACGCCGTCGAGCGGGCTATCATCTCCCAGTACGTGCTCGGCCGCAGAGTAATCCACGTTCAGGCGGAGGAGGGCGGTACCCTCGACTCGGCGACGATCAACGCCGTCTACAACGCCGAGACACAGCTGATGGGACTGGGGGTTATTGAGGAGACTCCCGAGCGCATCGCCATCCGCTGTTCGGTGGACCCGGAGGACTTCACGCTCGACAACCTGCTTGAGCGGCTAGAGTCGACCGGCTCGACGATGCGCAACGAGGCAATAAAATCCCTCGCGATGGGCAACCCGGATCTCGCCCAGCGGGCACTCAACCGGGAACGCCAGGCGAACAAGATCTTCGTGCTCCTGCTGCGGCTGGTGTTCACGGCGTACCAGAATCCCAACCTCACGCGGGCGCTGGGGCTGGACGACGGGTTCGCGCTGATTGGCTACCGCTCCATCGCGAAGAACCTGGAGCTGACCGCCGACAACGCCGAGGACATCGCGAAAATCTGCCTGGACACGGACGGCCACCGGCTGAACGTGGACAGCGGGACGATGCGAGAGATCCGAGAGTTCACCGATGAGGTCAACGAGCTGACGGCGATGGGTGTACAGTGTGCCGTTGAGCGCGACTACGACCTCGCCATCGAGGTGCGCGACCGGTTCCTGGAGCTGAACGACCGTGAGCAGGAGCTGTTGCACTCCCTGCCGGAGATGGACAACGAGGCGCTGTTGCGAGTCCGAGAAGTGCTGGTATCGCTCGGCCAGACTGCCCAGTACGCCGTGCGAAACGCCGAGATAGCGACGAACCTCGCGCTCAACGAGGAAAGCGAGCACGTCACAATCAGCTGACGACGGGGCCCCTCAGAGCACGTCCGTCGTCGGTGGTCGTCGTGTCTTCCGTTGGTACCGTCGTCGTCTCCCCCGTGGGGGCGGCAGTGGTCGCAGCGATCGTCCCCGAGCCGTCGCCGTCTGTCGGGGTTACCGTCCCGGAGCCGTCGGCCGCGTCCTTGTTGCCGAAGACGTCCGTCTCGATGGTACGCTCGTAGGTGAGCGGGTCGAGCGATATCCGGACGACATCGCCGTTCGGCAGTTTGATACGGGCGTAAAAGTCTATCTCGAGCCGCGTCACCTGATCGTTCTTCAAATGGGTGACCCACCAGTCGTCCAAGCGGTCGTTGTCGATGATCGTCGTCGCCCGGACCGTCTCAGTCCCCCGAGGCGGGATTACGTACCCCCGCTCGGTCGCCCCGGAGCCGACCGGCACGCCGTTCATCGTCACCTCGTAGCCAATCTCCGTGACTGCGTAAGGCACCCGCTTGGGATTGTAGGCGACGAATCGCATGTCGATGGGCGTCTCTTCGCGGGTGACCGGCCCCCACTGGGCGTCAGTCTCACGGACGACCAGCACCGGGTCGGACACAAGCGGCTGGTCGGCGTTTACTGGCCGGTCTTCGGTTGAGCGGAATTGCTCGATGATGCTGGTGTTTATGCGCTGCTGTTGCTGGAGGGTGACCGACTGGCCCCCGAGCAGGGGGTCGGTGATTTTCACGTTGACGGTTACCACCGTCTGCTCGCGGCCCGGGCCGCGGTCGGCGCTGACGTGGCTCACCCACCACTCCGGAACCCGCTCGTTGTCCATCGCCGTCGTGAACGGTAGCCTCGACTCCCCCCTGGGCATGGAGAGTCCGTCCTTACGGCCCTCGGCGATGGCGACGTCGTTCATCTGCACCGTGTAGTTCACTGTCGTCCCGCCGCGGGACACCCCCACCGGGTTAGGGTTGCGCACGGTGAGGTTCGTCTCCACGACGGTCGCCGACTCGTTCACCGGGCCGAAGCGGTTCTCCGCAGCGACCACCGACGGCACCCCCAGCAGCGCCGCAACCAGCACGACGACGGCGACCAGCACCACCGCCACGACCGCCGTCGCCGCGGTCCGCCGTCGCGATCCGAACAGGCTCTCGCGCAAACTCATGGGCCGACCTGGGCGAGGCGCTGTATAGGCCTTCTCGCTCCCGCGAGTCGCGGGACGAGCCGGGCAGCCCCCGCTCGCGGAGAGATGACAACGGCTTAGTGTTCGTCCTCAGACTCCTCCCCATGAGCCGCCAGGCGGTCGCGGCGTTCACCGACACTTACCTGCCGACGGTGAACGGCGTCACCTACACCGTGCAGTCCTGGCGGGACTGCTGGCGCTGCCGGGGTGGCCGGATGGCGGTCGTCTACCCACGCTCGGACCACGACCCAGCCCGCGACGAATTTCCGGTCGCTAGCGCGCCGTTCCCGTTCTACGAGGGGTTCCGGCTCGGAACGCCGGTTGTCCCCGGCGCCGTCGAGGACGTCGACCTCGTTCACGCTCACACTCCCTTTACCGTCGGCCTCGGGGGCCTACGGCTGGCCAGCCAAGCCGACCTCCCGCTGGTAGTCTCCTACCATACCCCTACCTCGGAGTACGCAGGGTACATCTCCGAGGGCTGGCTGGCAGACGCTGTCGCCCGCGTCGGCAACGCCTACGAGCGGTGGTTCCTCCGGCGAGCCGACCGGGTGGTCGCTCCCAGCGAACGTGCCCGGTCGGCGCTAATCGAGGCAGGGGTTGGCCCGGTGTCGGTCGTCCCGAACGGGGTAGATACCGACCGGTTCGCGCCCGTCGAAGACGGCTTCCGCGAGCGGTACGACCTCGGCGATGGCCCGCTGGTTGGGTACACCGGCCGCCACGGCTTCGAGAAGAACCTCCACGAGCTGATCGACGCCTGCGCCGGTCTAGACGTCACGCTCGCACTCGGCGGCGACGGCCCCGCCCGGGAATCTCTGGAGGATCGGGCCCGGGACAGCAACGTTGACGCCCGATTCCTTGGCTTCCTGGACCGCGAGGAACTTCCCAGCTTCTACAGCGCGCTCGACGCCTTCGCGTTCCCCAGCCCTGTCGAGACGGAGGGGATGGTCGCCCTGGAGTCGATGGCGTGTGGCACGCCTGTCGCCGCCGTCGCCGCCGGCGCGCTCGTGGATACGGTGGACGACGGGGAGACAGGGTACCACTACGAACTCGGCGATGTCGGGGGGTTCCGCGACGCCATCCGGCGGGTACTCAACGACCGCGATCGGCTTCGGGAGGGGTGTCTCGCGCGCCGGGAGTCGATGGGACTCGACCACGCCGTCGACCGCCTGGAGCAGGTGTATGCGGAAGTCACGCCGGCAGAGTAGGCTGCCCGACCGATTGGCCTTTACTGCCGGCGAACAGCGAGTGTAGTATGAGCGAGCGGAAGGACGGACGGTTCGGCGAACTGCCGGACCAGTACGACCCACACGACGTCGAGAGCGGGGTGTGGTCGTTCTGGGAGGAAACCGACGCCTACCGGCGGGCCAAGGAGCGCCGGAAGGAGGAGGACGCCGAGCCGTTCTTCTTCGTCGACGGACCGCCCTACACGTCGGGGGCTGCCCACATGGGCACGACCTGGAACAAGAGCCTGAAGGACGCGTACATCCGGTACAAGCGGATGGATGGCTACGATGTCGCCGACCGCCCCGGTTATGACATGCACGGGCTCCCTATCGAGACGAAGGTCGAGGAGGAGCTGGGCTTCGACTCGAAGAAGGACATCGAGGAGTTCGGCATGGAGAACTTCATCGAGGAGTGCAAGTCCTTCGCTGACTCCCAGCTCGAGGGGCTCCAGGAGGACTTCCGCTCGTTCGGCGTGTGGATGGACTGGGAGAACCCGTACAAGACGGTCTCGCCGGAGTACATGGAGGCCGCCTGGTGGGGGTTCGCGCGAGCTGCCGACCGCGGCCTGGTGGAGCAGGGCAAACGCTCCATCACCCAGTGTCCGCGCTGTGAGACCGCCATCGCAAAGAACGAGATAGAGTACCACGAGGTCGAGGACCCCTCCATCTACGTGAAGTTCCCCCTCCGCGACCGCGAGGGGTACCTGGTCATCTGGACGACCACGCCCTGGACGGTGCCGGCCAACACCTTCGTCGCGGTGGACGAGGCCGTCACCTACCAGGCGGTCCGGGCCGAGCGCGACAGCGATTCCGAGCTGTTGTACCTCGCCGCCGACTGCGTCGAGGAGGTGCTCGAGAGGAGCGGCTACACCGACCACGAGGTGCTCGAGGAGCTGCCCGGCGCGGAGCTGATCGGGTGGGAGTACGACCACCCGCTCCGGAATGCCGTCCCGGCAGCCCCCGAGGGGGATGGGGCCAACCGGGTGTACCACGCCGACTACGTCGAGGTCGACCGGACCGGGCTGGTCCACTCCGCGCCCGGCCACGGCCAGGAGGACTTCGAGC
>CAZLOO010000075.1:0-3749 GCA_964561055.1 uncultured Halobacteriales archaeon | reverse complement strand
GTGTCCGTGTTACGTCTCACGGCGCATCCCAACCTTCGAGCGTGGCCAAGAGCTCGGCCTGGAGGTGTTCTCCCCGGTCGGCACGGACGGGGTTTACACGGAGGCGGCGGGCCGGTACGCCGGCCAGTTCGTCCGGGACGCCAATGACGACATCATCGCGGACCTAGACGAGCGGGGTCTGCTGCTGGCCGAGGAGTCGTATGTCCACGACTACGGCCAGTGCTGGCGGTGTGACACGGACATCGTGTTCCTGGCAACCGATCAGTGGTTCATCAACGTCACGGATATCAAACAGGACCTGTTGGACAACATCGACGACAGCGAGTGGTACCCCGGTGAGGCCAGGGACAACCGGTTCCGCAACTTCGTGGAGAACAGCCCGGACTGGAACGTCTCTCGGCAGCGCTACTGGGGCATCCCCATTCCTATCTGGACGCCGGAGAACTGGGACGGCGGGATGGAAGACGCAGTCGTGATCGGCACTCGCGAGGAGTTGGCTGACCGGACTGACCAGGAGATCGACCCCGCCGAGGTGGACCTCCACCGCCCGACGGTGGACGAGCTCACCATTACCGAGGACGGGACCACTTACACCCGCGTCCCTGACGTGTTCGATGTGTGGCTCGACTCATCGGTAGCGTCCTGGGGGACGCTGGACTACCCCAGCGAGGAGGACGCCTTCGAGGAACTGTGGCCTGCGGACCTCATTATCGAGGCCCATGACCAGACCCGCGGCTGGTTCTGGTCCCAGCTCGGGATGGGAACGACCGCGCTGGACGAGATCCCCTACGAGCGGGTGCTGATGCACGGCCACGCGTTGATGCCGGACGGTCGCGCGATGTCGAAGTCCCGGGACATCACCGTCGAGCCGGGGGAGGTACTCGAGGAGCACGGCGCCGACCCGATGCGGCTGTTCCTGCTGTCGGTCACGCCGCAGGGCGACGACATGCGATTCTCCTGGGAGGAGACCGCCGAGATGGAGCGCCGGCTCAACATCATCTGGAACACGTTCCGCTTCCCACTGCCGTACATGCGGATGGACGGGTTCGACCCCGAGAGCACGGACGTCACCGACGCGGAGCTGGAGCTGGTCGACGAGTGGGTGCTCTCGCGGCTCCAGACCGTCGAGACAGAGATGGTCGAGCAGTGGGAGGCGTTCCGCCAGGACCGCGCACTGGAGGCACTTCTGGAGTTCGTCGTCGAGGACGTCTCCCGGTTCTACGTCCAGGTGGTACGCGAGCGGATGTGGGCCGAGGAGGAATCCCCCGAGAAAGAGGCAGCCTACGCCACCCTGTTCCGCGTACTGGAGGAGGTCGCCCGTCTGCTGGCACCGTTCGCCCCCTTTGTCGCCGAGGAGCTGTACGGCGGGCTCACCGGCGACGGCGGCCGGGCGACCGTCCACGCTTGTGACTACCCCGATCCCGCGGCGTCGCTGCGCCGGCCGGAGCTGGAGACGGATGTTGAGGCGCTGCGAGCCATCGAAGAGGCGGGCTCGAACGCCCGACAACAGGCTGAACGGAAGCTCCGCTGGCCGGTGTCCCGCGTGGTGGTAGCGGCTAACGACGCTGATGCCGCGGGCGCGGCCGAGCGATACGACGACCTGCTTGCCGACCGGCTGAATGCCCGCGAGATAGCGGTGTACGGCCCGGGGGAGCGCTGGGAGGAGCTTCGCTACTCCGCGCAGGCGGACATGAGCCTGCTCGGCCCCGCCTTCGGCGGCCAGGCCGGAGACATAATGACCGCACTCAACGAGGCCAGGGTGACCGAGCCGACGATGGACGCTATTGAGACTGCCGTCGCCGACGCGCTTGACGAGGCGGTTGATCTTGAGGAGGAGATGGTGGAGTTCGTCACCGAGACCCCCGAGGGGGTCGCGAGCACCCCGTTCCATATCGATGGAGAGGAGCGCGGGGTCGTATACGTCGACACCAGCCTCACCGAGGGACTCGAGAGTGAGGGGTACGCTCGCGAAGCGATCCGCCGGGTCCAAGAGATGCGTAAGGAGATGGACCTCGCGATGGACGACCGGGTTCGCCTGGAGCTGGAGATCCACGACGACCGGGTCGCCGACCTCGTCGAGCGCCACCACGACCTCATCGCCGAGGAGGTGCGGGCCGAGGAGTTCGGCCCTGTCGAAGACGGCTACCGCCGTGAGTGGGAGGCTGAGGGCGTCGAAATGACCATCGCTATCGAGCCGCTGGCTGCGCTCGAACAGTAGCGCAGTGCCCGGCTCCAACCCCCGATTCCCGGACCCCGCCGAGCGCAACCCATTGGCCGGTGATTGCCAGCGCTGCCCGGCGCTGGCCGAGGCCCGCGAGCGCATCTCTTGGGGGGTCGGGCCCACGGACGCCTCGGTGATCGTCGTCGGCGAGGCGCCGGGCGCCGGCAATCCCGAGGCCGACCGCTGGAAGGGGGGCAACTGGACCGGGATGGCCTATACCTCACGACACTCCGGCCGGCGGGTGCGGGCGACGATGGAGCGGGCTGGCGTCCAGGCGTACTACACGAACGCTGTGAAATGCTATCCTGCCGACGGAGAGAGCAACCGCGAGCCAACGGGCGAGGAGCGGGCGAACTGCCGGCCGTACCTTCTCGCGGAGATCGAGCAGGTTGGCCCCGACTGTGTCGTTACGACCGGGAGCCATGCCACCCGGAGCCTGCTGGCCGTCGAGGGGCGGTCGGTGGACTCCTTTCTGGATCTCGTGCTCGAACCGCAGGACTGTCCGACCCTCGGCACGCCGGTGCTGCCCCTGCTGCACCCCTCCTACCGCGAGGTATGGGTGTCGCGGCTCGGCTACACGGAGACGGAGTACCTGAACGCCGTCGCCGCCCGGTTGGAGAAGTTACTGTAGGGCCCGCGCGACGGCCGGCGCCGCCGACACGACCGAGGACGGGCGTTCGATGGTGTCCGTCGCCACGATGCGGTCCACGCCGGCACGGGCGAGCCGGGAGCGGGCCTCGCCGGCCAGCATCGGATGGACGCAGGCCGCCACTACACGGCCCGCGCCGGCCTCTTGGAGGGCCTCGACGGCGCCGGAGACGGTGCCGCCGGTGGCGATGATGTCATCGACGACGACTGCGTCCCGGCCGGTGGCGTCGATCGACCGGGCCTGGACGGTCACCTCGCCGGTGTCGTAGTCGCGGTGCTTATCAAAGTGGTCGACAGCACCCGCGCCGTAGGCGTCGCGGACCTGCTCGGCCAGCGCCCGCGCATCGGCGTCCGGGGCGAGGAATAGTGGCTCTCGGAGATCATTGAGCGGCTCCGCGAGCAGCGGGGCGGCATTGACGACCTCGCAGGGCACGTCGAAGAACTCCGCCAGCCGCTGCTCGTGGGGGGTAACGAGCATTACCTGATCGGTGCCGGTCGACACCGCGCGGGCGACGGCGCGGGCCGATACCGGCTGGCCGGGGACGAACGCCTCGTCTTGGCGGCCGTATCCCATGTACGGCAGCACCGTCGTCACCCGCTCGGCGCCAGCCTCGCGGGCGGCGTCTTGGAGCTGGAGCAGTTCCAGATGGGCGTCGCTGCTCGTCGTCGAGCAGACGACGATCGCCTCCTCCACGCTGTCGGGCACCTCCACGAGCAGCTCCCCGTCCGGGAAGCGGTCGTAGCTCACCGCTCCCAACGGCGCCCCCAGCTCCGAGGCCAGGGCGGCCCCGAGCGACTGTGACGCCGACCCCGGAAGTATCATATCCGAGGGGTGCGGGGCCGCCCATATCACCGTTCCGCTCCCGCCCGCGTTCCGGTC
>CAZLOO010000074.1:0-8916 GCA_964561055.1 uncultured Halobacteriales archaeon | reverse complement strand
CTCGTCGAACCCGGCCCGGTCGCCACCAGGTTCGAGGACCGCGCGACCAGCGAAATGAACCGCCTCGACCGCACCCCTGCCTACGAGGCCGTCTACCGGTTCTACGAGGACGGCAGTCTGCTCAGCGGCGACGGTCCCATCGCCTCCAGCCCGGAGGAGGTGGCCGCCGTCGTTCTCAAGGCGGGCGTCTCCACGGACCCGCGAGCGCGCTACCCAGTCGGGGCGGTCGGCGTGCTGAGCGGCTACGCCCGCTTACTGCCCGACCGGCTGACCGACACCGCCTACCGGCTGGTCGAGCGGGTACTCTGATGACTCGCGAAACCCGGCGCGAGGCCGCGCTGGCCACGATCGATGCTGGCGTGGCCGCCGCGGACCCCGAGCGCGCCGCCCGCGAGCAGGTGGTCCTCGACGGCGACAGCCTCTCTATCGGTGGGCACGTCATGGAGTTCCCGAACTACGATCGCGTGCTCGTCACCGGCGGCGGGAAGGCCGCTGCGGCCGTCGCCCGCGGGCTGGGGGCCGTCCTCGACGAGCGCATCGACGACGGCCTGGTGGTCACGGACGGCGACCAGGATGCGCCCGTTGAGGCCGCCGTCGGCGACCACCCCCTGCCGAGCGAGCGCAACGTTGCGGCCGTCGAGCGCCTGCTGGGGATGCTAGACGGAGCCGACAGCCGGACGCTCGTGCTGGCGCCGGTCACTGGTGGCGCCAGCGCGCTGCTCTCCGCCCCGGGCGGGGACCTCTCGCTGGGAGACCTCCAGGAGACGACGGAGGCGCTGCTGGAGTCGGGCGCGGCCATCGACGAAATAAACGCCGTCCGTAAGCACGTCTCCGCCGTGAAGGGCGGGCGGCTGGCCGAGCGGGCGGCGCCGGCGACCGTGCTGGCGCTGCTGGTGAGCGACGTCGCCGGCGACGACCCCGGCACTATCGGAAGCGGCCCGTTCGCGCCGGACGACACAACCCCGGACGACGCCCTGGCGGTGCTGGACCGCTACGACATCGACCTGCCGGCCGTGCGCGAGCATCTCGCTACTGGCGCCGCAGAGAGCCCGGACCCCGGTTCGACGGCGTTCGAGGGGGTCAACACGGCGCTACTGGCGACCAACCGCACCGCGGTGGACGCCGCGACCGACGCCGCCCGCGAGGCGGGCTACGAGCCGCTGGTGCTGTCGACCACCACCCGCGGCGAGGCCCGGGAGCTGGCGCTCGCCCTTGTCGCGGTCGCAGAGGAGTGTCTCGCGGCCGGCCGGCCGGTCGCGCCGCCCGCCGCGCTCGTGGCAGGCGGGGAGGCGACGGTCACGGTGCGGGGAGATGGCCGCGGCGGGCCGAACCAGGAGCTGACGCTGGCGGCAGCGCTTGAGCTACCTAACGGCGTCACCCTGGTCAGCGTGGACACGGACGGGCGGGACGGCGCCACCGACGCCGCCGGTGGGGTCGTGGACAGCACCACCGTGGACGACCCCGAGGCCGCGCGGGCGGCGCTCGCGGACAACGACGCCTATAGGTATCTCGCTACGCGGGACGCGCTGGTCCACACCGGCGGAGACACGAACGTCAACGATCTCCGGGTCGTGCTGGTTGACGGCTAGTCGTCGTTGAGCGCGAGGTACTGCACCTTGATGATGCGCTCGTCGTCCTCCAGCGTCGCAAGCACCTCGTCGGACACCGGGTCGTCCAGCGTGTACACGGTGAGCGCCTCGCCACCGATGGTCTCGCGGCCGTTGAACATGCCCGCGATGTTGATGTCCCGGTCGCCCAGCACCGTCCCGATGAAACCGATGACGCCTGGACGGTCGTAGTTGCGCGCCACGAGCATGTGGCCGTGGGGGATGGCGTCTAGCCGGAAGCCGTCGATGCGGACGATACGAGCGTCGTCGCCGGCGAACAGGGTGCCACAGACGCTGATTTCTTCCTCTTCATCGGAGACGGTGACGGTCACTAAACTGCGGAAGTCCTCGCTCTCGGCGCGTTTCGACTCGACGACGTCGATGCCCCGGTCCTCGGCAACCTGTGGCGCGCTGACGACGTTCACCTGCGGCACGAGCGGTCGGAACACCCCTTTCAAGGCGCTGGCGGTGACCACCTCTATCTCCTCCTCGGCGATGTCGCCGGCGTACTCCACGCGCACCTCGCTTACCCGGCCCTCGAACAGCTGAACCGCTATCCTGCCGGCAGTCTCGGCCAGCCCAATGTAGGGGCGCACCCGGGGGAACGCGCTGGCGTCGATGCTGGGGGCGTTCAGCGCGTTAGCCACCGGCTCGTCGTTCACCGCCGCGATCACCTGATCGGCGATGCTGGTGGCAACGTTCTCCTGGGCGGCCTCCGTGCTGGCACCGAGATGCGGCGTTACGACGACGTCCTCCACGTCCAGTAGCGGGCTGTCCGCGGCCAGGGGTTCCTCGCCGAACACGTCCAGCGCGGCACCGTCGAGGGTGTCGTTCTCGACCGCTGCCGCCAGCGCAGCCTCGTCCACGACGCCACCGCGGGCGCAGTTGATGACGTACCCCCCGCCCATCAGCTCCAACTGCTCGCGGCCGATCATTCCCTCCGTTTCCGGGGTGAGTGGCGTGTGGATGGTGAGGAAGTCCGCGCGGTCAAGCACGTCCTCCAGGTCGGACAGTTCGGCGCCAAGCTGATCAGCCCGCTCCTGGCCGATGTACGGGTCGTAGGCCACCAGCTTCATTCCGAGGCTTCCGAGGCGCTTCGCGACCTCCTGGCCGACGCGTCCGAGGCCGACGATGCCAAGCGTCTTGCCGTTCACCTCGGCACCGAGGTAGTCGCCTTTCGCCCACTCCCCGGCCTTCAGCCGGATGTGGGCCTGCGGTATCGACCGGGCGGCCGCAAACATCATTCCGACGGTGTGCTCGGCGGCCGCGCGGACGTTCCCCTCAGGGGCGTTTGCAACGATGACCCCGTGGTCGGTGGCGGCGTCGATGTCGATGTTGTCCACGCCGATGCCGGCGCGCCCCACAATAACCAGGTCGGGGGCCGCTTCCAGCAGCTCTGCGGTAACGGCCGTTCCGGACCGGACGACCAGTCCGACCGCGTCGCTGATTGCCTCCTTGAGCCGCTCCCCCTCCAAGTCGTAGCCGGTCTGGACGGTGAACCCCGCTTCACGGAGCCGTTTCAGGCCGGCGTCCGCGATCGGGTCCGTCACGAGGACCTTCATACCCTTCCTGCGGCGATGCGGTGGATAACCCTTTCCACCCGCCCCCAGGAGGCAATTCTTGCAGACCAGAACGGGAACGGCTATGTCTGGGGCCCGTGAGCGGCTGGTATGCTCGTCGCGTTCGACTTCGACGGGACGCTGTCGGACTCTGAAATGATCGTCTTACTGGGGGAGCGGGCGGGAGTCGCCGGAGAGATAGCCGACGTCACCGAGCGCGCGATGGCCGGGGAACTGGCGTACGCCGAGAGCCTCCGCCAGCGGGCGGCTCTGCTGGAGGGTCTGGACGCCGAGAGCGCTGACGAGGCTTACGCCGCGGTCACGCTCCGTCCGGGAGCAGGGGAGCTCATTGACGACCTCCGGGCCGCGGGGCACCACGTTGCGGTGCTGACTGGCGGTTTCGAGGAGGGAGTGGAGGCGGCGCTTGCGAGCGCCGGAACCGCCGTCGATGCGGTGGTCGCCAACCGGCTTCCGAGCGAGAAGGGTGTTCTCACCGGTGACGTGACGGGGCCGCTTATTGAGGGGACGAAGGACGACGCCCTCAGGTCGCTGGCGGCGGAGCTCGAGACCCCGATTGCGGAGACCGTGGCCGTCGGCGACGGCGCCAACGACCGCCCGATGCTAGAGGTTGCGGGGCTGGCGGTTGGCTACGACCCGAAACCGGCCATCGCGCCTGCCTGCGACGAGACGGTCGGCTCGATGGCCAACCTGCGGGCGCTGTTCCGCGAGCGGGGGCTGTTGGAGAACGTCTGACGGGGGTTTATTGCACTGCCGTCGGTCGATCAGCGGCGTGTCCCTGGCTGGCAAGCTGCTCCGGCGGCTCCTAGCGCTGCTCCTCGGCCCGCCGGTCGCGTGGGTGAGCGACAACGCGTTGCCCGTGGCTGGCGGCGTCGCGGCAGCCCTGGCCGGCGGCGTGCTCTACAGGCGACTCCTGGCGGCGGGCGCACTCGCCGGTCCCACCCTGGAGGGGGTGATGCCCTCGGCGGCGATCTCCGTGCTGGGCGCGTCGTCGGCTTACGCGGTCGCGGTTCTTGCAGGGCTGGCGGTGCTCTTGTTCTGGCGGCGCTGACGAACTATTGATTTGGTCAGCGGGCGACAGGTCCCTATGGACGAGCGAACCCGCGAGCACGCGGAACTGTTGGTGGACTGGAGCGCCCGCGTTGAGCCCGGTGACGACGTCGTCGTCCGATTCGATGCCGCGGCCCACGACCTCGCAGTCGCGACCGCCGCGGCGCTGGGCGAGCGGGGTGCCAATATGATTGCGGTCAACAACTCCGACGAGCTCCGCCGGGCATACCAGCTGGCCCACGACGGTGAGTTCGAGGCCGACCCGGAACACGAGTTGGCGCTGTACGAGAGCGCCGACGTCGTGCTCTCGCTGGGCGGGGGCCGCAACACCGCCGCCACGGCTGACATACCCGGAGAGACCGAACAGGCCTACGCCACCGCGCGCCAGGGGATCCGCGAGGCCCGGCTGGACACCCGCCGGGTGTCGACCGTCCATCCGACGCGGTCGCTGGCCCAACAGGCGGGGATGTCGTACGAATCTTACCAGGACTTCGTCTACGGCGCGGTCCTACGGGACTGGGAAGCGCTGGCCGGGGAGATGGCACGGTTGAAGAATCTCCTCGACGCAGGGAGCGAAGTCCGCATCGAGAAGCCCGGCACGAATCTCGTCATGTCCATTGAGGGCCGCACTGCGGTCAACAGCGCGGCATCCGTCGCGTACGACTCCCACAACCTTCCTTCGGGGGAGGTGTTTACCGCGCCCTACGACACGGAGGGGAGCGTCAGGTTCGACGTGCCGATAACCGTCCGGGGCCGGCGGCTCCGAGACGTGGTTCTCACGTTCGAGAACGGCGAGGTCGTGGACTATGGGGCGACCGAGGGCGAGGACATCGTCGGCGACCTGCTGGACACCGACGAGGGGGCCCGCCGGCTCGGAGAACTCGGCGTCGGAATGAACCGCGGCATCGACCGGCTGACCGACAACGTGCTGTTCGATGAGAAGACTGGCGACACTGTCCACCTGGCGCTCGGGCGGGCCTATGACGCGAACCTGCCAGCGGATGAATCGGGCAACGACTCCGCGATCCACGTCGACCTCATTACGGACATGAGCAACGAGGCGAGGATGCTGGTAGACGGGGAGGTGATCCAGCGGGACGGACGGTTCCGCTGGGAAGAGGGGTTCGAGGGATAGCGAGCCCAACCCACAAGGGCCTTGCCGGGGGGCCGGGAACCATCGGGCGATGACAGCACTGTCGCGGGCGACCGTCGGGAGCGTGCTGGTCGCGCTGTTGCTCCTGACGGCCGGCTGCAACGGCGGGTCGACGGCGACCACGACAGCACCGCCCTCCACGACTACCCCCGGCGGGACGACGACAACCACCACCGCCACCCCGGGTGACACCTTCCCCGCGGGGTACAGCCAGACCGGAGTCACGGGGGACGCGGCCACGATCATCAACGGGCATTATGAGACCCTCAACGACACCAGCTATACCGTTGATTACCTCGTTTCCCGTCAGGGCCAGGGGGAACAGGGTACCTACCGCGTTGACCACGCCGGGGGCGCAGCGTACGCCCGACAGCTGCCGAGTGGCCAGCCCGCTATCGAGGCATACACGGCCGACCGCGGCGAGACAGTGTACCAGGTGACGCTCGAACCGGGCAACGCAAGCTACCAACAGGGGTCACTGTCGTTCGCGGCGTTCCACAGTCGGTCGCGGCCGTCGATAGCGATCCAGTCCTACCAGTTCGTCAACTGGACCTACGAGGGAACGACCACCGAGAACGGGACGGAACTACTCGTGTACACCGCTAGCGGCGTCGACACTAGCCAGAAGGGGAACATCGACCCGGCGCGGGTGTCGGACCTGAGCGGACGCATGGAGGTGACCCGCGAGGGGCGCATCGTCGACTTCCGCTGGAGCGCGACCGTCGACGATGAGAGCTCCGTCGTGTACGAATACAGCCTCTCGGACGTCGGCAGTACGACGGTGTCTGAACCGGGCTGGCTGTCCGAGGCCAGAGAGCAAACCAGCTAGCGGAGGTCGATGTCGGCTGAGCGGTCTGCCCGGTCGAACGTTATCTCGAGGACGCCGTTGTTGAATGTCGCCGAGGCGGAGTGCTCGTCCACCCGCATCGGGAGGCTAAATCGCTCCTCGAACTCGCGACGGTCGGTCGCCGCGGCGATCGTGACGGTCCGGCCGTCACACTTCACGTCAATGGACTCCTTTGTTACCCCCGGGAGGTCGGCAACGACCCGGACTGTCTCCTCGTCCTCGTAGGTGGTCACGTGCACGGCGTCGCCGAAGCCGCTATCGCCGTCCTCACCGACAACGTCGTTCATCATCCGGTTGAGTTCGCGGAAGATGTCATCGAACGGGTCGTCGCGGTCCCGGTCGTTCGGTCCCATGGGTGTAAATAGCGCGGCTCTGTTCAAAAGCCTTCGCTAAACGGCGACACCCGCGACCGGACGGCGGTCACGTCGGAACGAATTGGCAGCCGGCTACAGCCCCATCCCGAGAGTGTCGTCGGTCGTGGCGACGCTATCGGCGGCATCGGTCGCGCCTAGCACGGCCCGGACGGCGTCAACGTTCTCCGGCACCACGTCCGACTCTTGATGGATAGCCTGGAACAGGTACAGTTCGGCACCCCGCTCGCTCTCCTCGACGGTGACCGACTCCGACCACACGCAATTCTCCCAGAGGTCTCCCCGTGGCCGGCCAGCGTCAGCAGCGTACTCCTTCAGCGCGCCCGCCCCGTCGATACCGATCCCCGGTGGGACGAGGAACATCCGAGATTCCCCAGCCAGGAGGTCCCGCACCTCGTCGGCGGTCGGGGCGGCCTCCAGGGTGACATTCACCGAGTGGGTGTGCATCAGCGTCGCCGGCACCTTCAGCCCAAGCGTGTCGATCGACAGCTCCGGGAACACGGTGTTGACGTCCGGGCCATGGTGGCTCGGTAGCTCCACGGGGTCGGGCAGGATGTCGTTGATCGGGCCGCGGTTGGTCTGGGCAGGGTCACCACCCCGTCGGACCAGCGTCACCCGGGCGCGCTCAACACCGTAGGCCTCTTGCAGCGGTGCGAGCAGGCGGCACAGCCCTGTCGTGTTGCAGGACACCACCCGGACGTGGTCAGCGCCAGCGGCATCCGCGAAGTTCGAGCGAGCATTGAAAGAAGCATCCACGATGTCGGCGTCCTCGCCGCCCTGGTAGATCGCCGGTGTATCGTGGGCCTCGTACATCGGCTTATTCTGTGCGCCGATACCCGACGGGCATGCGTCGACGATGACGTCGCTGATCGCGACCAACTCCTCGACGCCGCCCGCGAGGCCGATGCCGGCCTCGTCGAAGCGGTCGGCGCGCTCCTCGACGGCGGCGTACAGCGGGTAACCGTTGCGAACTGCCAGTTCGGCCTCGAAGTTCGGGCGAGTCTTGGCTACCCCCATCAGCTCCATGTCTGGCTGGAGCGACACCGCGTCAGCGACCCGCTTGCCGATGGTGCCGTAACCGTTGATACCGACCTTCATGCTGTTGTGGTCCCGAGCGACTGGCGTAAGCGTTTCGAGAGTGTGGACGCGTTCCGGTCCGTTTAATCGGCCCCCGCGTCTTCTATCCACTAATGAGCGAACAGGAGACTAGCGAGGAGCCGCCACAAGAGGCGGTCGAGGTGGACGAGGAACTCCGCGAGCGGCTGGCCGACAGCGACGACGAGCAGATCGCCCGCGAAGTGGCCGGGCTCCGCGAGCGCGTCGAACAGCTGGAAGATGCGCTCGCGGAGCGCGAGGACGACTTGGCCGAGCGCGAGGAGCGCGTCGAGGAACTCGAGGAACGACTAAAGCGTAAACAGGCGGAGTTCCAGAACTACAAGAAACGCACCGAGCGCCGCCGGGAAGAGGAACGGGAGCGCGCTACCGAACAGCTGGTCGAGCGGCTGCTCCCGGTGCGTGACAACCTCGCTCGGGCGCTGGAGACGGAGGAGGGGTCGGACATCCGCGAGGGAGTCGACTCCACGCTCCGACGGTTCGACGACGCGCTGGACGCAGAAGGGGTCGAGCGCATCGAGCCCGATCCCGGCGACGAGGTCGATCCGGCCAGCCACGAGGTCCTAATGCGGGTCGACTCCGAACATCCGGAGGGCCACATCGACGAGGTCCACCGCCCCGGCTACGAGATGGGCGGGAAAGTGGTGCGCACTGCGCAGGTGACCGTGTCCGACGGAGAGTAGAGTGGCCCGTCGGTTCGGTTTATACCTTCGGGTGAACGGGACAGGCGAGCGAGGAAACCGCAACATGGCGACGGGGCGCTACTGTCCGACCGGCCGGACCGTTCAGCAAGCTTTAACGGTTACACGCCAGTACTAACGTCCAACATGGCGAGCAACAAGATTCTCGGTATCGACCTTGGGACGACAAACAGCGCTTTCGCCGTAATGGAGGGCGGGGACCCGGAGATAATCGTTAATGCAGAAGGGGAGCGCACCACCCCCTCCGTGGTGGCGTTCACCGACGACGAGCGTCTGGTCGGCAAGCCCGCGAAGAACCAGGCGATCCAGAACCCCGACCGTACCATCCAGTCGATCAAGCGCCACATGGGCGAGGACGGCTACACCGTCGAGATCGACGGCGAGGAGTACACCCCTGAGGAGATCAGCGCGATGATCCTCGGGAAAATTAAGCGCGACGCCGAGGAGTATCTCGGCGAGGAGATCGAACGCGCCGTCATTACGGTGCCGGCGTACTT
>CAZLOO010000073.1:0-8929 GCA_964561055.1 uncultured Halobacteriales archaeon | reverse complement strand
TAACCGGAAGTTCATCCACCAGTACGACAACCTGTGGCCGTACCTGCGGGAGCTGTACCAGTTGCCCGGCGTCGCGGGGACGGTGGACATGGACCACATCACGGAGCACTACTACACGACCCACACCGACGTGAACCCGAAGAAGCTGATTGCGACGGGGCCGGACCTGGAGTTCGAGGACCCCCACGGCCGCGACGACCTGCCGGGCGGACCGCCGGAGGCGCTTGCCGACGCGGCGACCGCGACCGCCGACGACTGAGGCGGGGCAGAAGCCGTTTCACCCCGGCGACCCAACCCGACGTATGAAGCGACGCTCGGTGCTCGCTGGCGCTCTCCTTCCGCTGGGCGGCTGTCTCTCCGGGGAGAGCGGGGACGCGACACCCTCGGCGACCACCTCCGGGAGCACGGCGACGCCCGCCGAGGGGGGCGTGTACGTCCAGTCCTTTCAGGAGACGATGTCGATGCAGGGGCAGGCGACGAGGGGCGACTACCGGTTCGCCCTGCTGTTTGCGGTGCCTCACACGTTCTGGACGGTCACCGGCACCGAGGTGAACCGGACGCCGAAACGCGAGGAAGACGCCGTCCACCTGATGGCGGTCGTGTGGGATCCGGAGACCGGGACCGTCCTTCCGGAGGTCGGCCTGTCGGCGGAGATCACCCGCGACGGTGACCTCGTCAGCCAGGAGGTCATCTACCCGATGCTGTCCCAGCCAATGGGGTTTCACTACGGCGGCAACTTCCCCTTGCCCGGCGACGGAGAGTACACTACTCGGCTGAGCGTGAGCGGCCTCGCGATCCGCCGGACTGGCTCGTTCAAGGGTCGGTTCGGGGATGGCGCAACCGCGGAAATCGGCCTCTCCTTCACCGAGGAGAGCCGCGAGCAGGTCCGCACCCGCAAAATAGAGCAGGCCGGCCAGCCGGGCGCGCTCGCCCCGATGGACATGGGCGGCATCCCCATCAACATCGCACCGACGCGCGAGCAACTCCCCGGGGCGGTGCTGGGCGAGGGGCGGATCGGCGACGTAGTCATGCTCGTGACGGCGCTCGACCCGCCGGCGGGCGTTAACGGGGAGCGCTACCTCGCGGTCTCCGCGCGGACGCCGTACAACGGCCTACTCCTGCCGGCGATGGCGCTGTCGGCGACGATCACGCGTGACGGGGAGACCCTCTTCGAGGGACCGTTCCGGCGGACCCTGGACCCGGCGCTCGATTACCACTACGGGGCTGCCGTTCCCCCGCTCCAGTCCGACGACGAGATCACGCTGCGCATCGGGACGCCGAGCCAGACTGCCCGCCATGAGGGGTACGAGACCGCGTTCCTCCGGACGGACGCGGTGACTGTCGAGGTGTCGTGACGCTGCGCCGCCGGGCCCTGGCGCTGTCGCTCGCGCTGGTCGTCCTACTGGCGGCCGGGCCGGCGCCGGCCAGCGCCCACACGAACCACGCGGCCGTCGACAGCCAGCTGTCGGCCGACGGGACGCTGCTCGTTGAGAGCGCCTTCCTCGCTGAGGCCGGCTTTGTCGTGGTCCACGCCGTGGCCGAGGACGGCAGCCCCGGGAAGCCACTGGGGTCGCGCTACATCCCCCGACAGGCTGGCTTCCGGACGGCCGTGACCGTCGAGATGGACCCCATGGCGTGGCGGGACACGGACGGCCCTCGCGAGGTGTGGGTGGTCGTCCACGACGACAGTGACGGCGACGGGACGTTCGACCCTGGGACGGACAACGCGCTGTCGCTGTTCGGTCGGATCGCCGGCGAGCGGGCCACCGTTGCCAGGGGGGAGGCGCCGGCATACGTCGCCGCCGAGCAGTTCGCCCCGCCCGTCGCAGAGGGGTCAGTGAGCGTCGTCACCGTGGCGCTCCCGGCAGACGGCTACCTCGTTCTTCGACAGAATGGTAGCGACGGGCCGGGCGCCGTCGTCGGCCACGTCGCGTTGTCGGCTGGGATACACGAGAACGTCACCGTCCCGCTGGACGATCAGATTCCGGGCGAGAACGGCACCGCGCGGCTGTACGCCAGGCTGTACACGGACGATGGCGACGGGGAGTTCGATCCCAACGCCGATCGGCTGGTCCGGGCAGGGGAGGAGCCGGTCGGCACCGAGTTCACGGTTGAGACGGCCGCGGGCACCACCACCACGGACGGTTCGGCGGTGAACACCGCGCCGGCGGTCAACACTCCCTCGCCGACGTCGACGCCGACACCGACCCCGTCGCCGACCGCCACGGGGTCGACCGCCTCGCCGGGTCAAGACGGGGTCGGACCGACAGCTGCAGCGGCCGCGCTCGGACTGCTCGCCCTGCTCGCGGCACGGGTCGCGCGGGACTGACCGACCGACCGGCGTCGGGCGGGACCGACAGCCCGACCGCAATCCCCATCAACGTCAGCGCCGTAGCCGCCCGTATGCGACGACGAGACCTGCTCCGGGCCACCGGTGCCGGCGCGCTCGCCGGCGTTGTCGGCTGTCTGGGCCTCGTCGAGACGCGCCCCGCTCGCGGCCCCCAGCCTCTCGAAGACCCTCCCGACCGGGTGTACCGTCCCACCCACGTCGAGGGGATGGTGATGACGGGGACGGCCACCGCCGGGGGAGTCAGGGTGGCGCTCACCTACAGCTTTCCCCACCGGTTCTGGACGGTCACCAACCGTGAGGTCTCGATGACCGATATCTCTGAGGACGATGTCGTCCACCTGATGGCGGTCGCCTTCGACCCCGAGACCGGTGTCTACCTCCCCGACACCGGACTCAACGTGGAGATAACGCAGGACGGCGACCTCGTCAGCCAGGAGGTCATCTATCCGATGGTCGCCCAGCGGATGGGCTTTCACTACGGCGGTAACTTCCCCCTGCCCGGCGACGGGGAGTACCAGGCTCGCGTGCGGGTTGCGGGGGTCACAACCCGCCGGACCGGGTCGTTCCGGGACCGGTTCGCCGAGGGGGGCACCGCGACCGGCCGGTTCTCCTACTCCCAGGAGGCCCGCGAGTCAATCCAGTTCCGAACCCTGGAGGACGTCGGCAGTGCGGGCGCTGTCGAGCCGATGGAGATGGCCGGCATCCCCGGGCCCGCGCTCCCGATGCCGGCGGACCTTCCCGGTAAGACGCTCGGCACGCCGACCAGTGGCGACGCCGTGCTCGCCACGCAACTGCTCGAGGCCCCGCCGGTGGGTGTCGACGGGGAGCGCTACCTCGCCGTCTCGATGCGGACTCCCTACAATTGGGTGCCACTCCCGATGGCGGCGCTGTCGGCGACCGTCACCCGTGACGGGGAAACGGTATTCGAAGGGCCGCTGGTGCGGACGCTCGACCCCGAGCTGAACTACCACTACGGCGCCGCCGTTCCCCCGCTGGCGTCCGGCGACGAGGTGACGATCAGCGTCGACACCCCGCCGCAGGTCGCCCGCCACGAGGGGTACGAGAGCGCCTTCCTGGAAATGCCGAACGTGGCGGTGTCCGCCCCGTGACGCTGAACCGCCGGGAGTTCGGGAAGGCCGCGGTCGCCATCGGCGGTGCGAGCGCGCTGTCGGCCTGTTTAAACTTCGCCGAGGAACCGATACCGAAGGGGAGCGGCGTGGAGGCGCTCCCGGACCGGCAGTTCGCCTGGAACGAGTTCCTCCGCCGTGACGAGCACGGCAACGTGGAACTGCCGCGCCACCAGGTGCTGCTATACCTACGGCTGCCGGACGGGGGGCCGCCGACCGCCGCCCAGCGCGAGCGGGTTGACGCCGCGCTGTCGACCCTAGCGGAGGCGTTCGAGTGGTCCAGCGAGGGATTGGTGTTTTCTATCGGCTACTCCCCGTACTACTTCGAGCGGTTCGAGGAGGACCTGCCCGAAGACATCGACCTCCCGGAGCCCCGAGCGCTGGCCTCATTCGAGGACCCTGCGCTTGACGATCATGACGCGCTGGTCCACCTCGCCAGCGACCGCCCGGACGCCGTCCTGGCCGCCGAACAGGCGCTCCGCGGGGAGCGCGAGGTCATCAATACGGTGGAGGCGACGCCGCTGACCGGCGCGCTGGAGCTACGCGACCCGGATACTGGGGCCGACCGGCGTACCGGCTTCGTCGGGGCGGGGATGCCCGCCGAGCGTCAGTCCGGGCTGAAGGGGGTTCCCGACTCGAATCCCGTCCCGCAGGCGTCGCCGCTGTTCATGGGGTTCAAGGCCGGCTTCGCCGGCAACCAGGCGCCCGAGGGGGCAGTCGCGCTCGAATCGGGCCCGTTCGCCGGCGGCACGACGAAGGTGGTCGCCAACATCCGTCAGCGGCTGGACGACTGGTACGAAGAACAGGACTTCGAGGCGCAGGTAATGGAGATGTTCTCCCCCGGCCACGCCGAGGAGGGACTGGTCGAGGGTGTCGGGGAGAACCTCGGGTCGGACAGCGGCGTCGACCGATTCGTCGACGATATCGAGCAGCAGGCCCGCGAGTTCGGACGGGTGGGCCACGCCCAGAAGGCTGCGCGCGCCAACCGTGACGAGGACGGCACGCCGCTGCTGTTGCGCCGACACTTCGAGTCCACCGATGGCAACGTCGCCAGCCTCCACTTTCCGTCGCTCCAACGCCGGGTCACCCAGTTCGAGGAGGTCCGTAAGGCGATGAACGGCCAGGATATCACCCGCGTCACGCCGGCGGTACGTCCGCAGGTGAACAACGGTATACTGGAGTACATCTTCACACGGCGGCGGGGGAACTTCCTGGTGCCGCCACGGCGCCACTGGGCACTCCCGACGCCCCGGCCGGAGTGAGCGCGAGCGCAAGCGACTTTTCGGGGCGGCACCCAGAGTGGTTATGAACGAGCGTGGGGAGCGTGCGGGCTGACCCGTTCGCCGACAGCCGGTTCCGGAAGTTCGCGCTGTACCGTGAGGAGGACGAATCCGGCGTCTCCGGAACCGGTATCGTCGCCTACGGCGTGCAGTTTCCCCCGCCCAACGGGAAGTGCGTTGTCGGCTGGACCACCGACACCGCGAGCGTCGCCGTCTACGACTCCATCGCCGACGTGCAGGCGGTTCACGGCCACGAGGGCGGGACGGACGTCATCTGGGAATGACACCCTCCCTGCCGTGAACGGTGCGGTTTCCTCCACGAGCGTCGTAGCCGGTCCAGAACTCTCAGAAGTCGATATTCCTGTCTGAAACGGTACTCGGGTTCGCGCGCTGATCGCTGGAACGAGGAGAGTGGGTGACTCCGACCAGGTGTGGTCGTCCTACTGGACCCACACGGGCCGTACTATCGGCCCGCCTGCTTCGTTTGTGTGCCGCTCCGGAAACGCTGCCGACGCCGTGAGGCCGGCGTTGCGCTCGAATTCGCCCCGTCAGCTCCTCGATTTCGACAGCAGGGTCGGAACACTCGTCCCAACCAGGAAGGGCAGAACTCTTTCGCTGTCAACGGTCGTACCCTCGCGAGCCCTACCCGGCCGTGGAGTCGTTCTCCTCCTCCGAGGGCTCCTCCACCCGGAGCGAGGCGGGGACGAACCGGATAGCACCGTAGGTGATGAGCGCGGTCGCCAGCAACGTGACGCCGATGATCACCAGCGCGACTGTCGTGTCGACCATATCCGGAACTGCCGATTCCACCGGAATGAAGCTGTCGCTGTCGGTCTGGGCGGTGCGACGGCGGCGAGCGGCTCCGAAACCGCCTCTCGAGCTGTCTCGCGGAGTGACGCCCGGCCGATCGCGGGGGCCTGACTTTTGTCCCCCGGGGCCGAACGGTCGTCGATGTCGGCCGAACCGGTGTTCGTCGGCGCGGACTGGAACCGCGGGAATTGGCTGGCGACGGCGTTCGGTCCCGCCGGCCACGAGTCCACTCGCGTGTTCGGGGAGGTGGGGGCGCTGTGGGGTCACTATGGCGAGCGCGCCCGCCGTGTCGTCGTCTCCGTGCCCATCGGCCTCCCTGAGGACGACGACAGCCGCGGACCGGAGGCGCTGGCCCGTAGCCTGCTCGGCGAACAGGCCAGGACGGTACTTCCGGTGCCGGTGAGGGAGGCCACCCGAAAGCGCACCTATCGGACCGCCAACCGGGTCCACCGCCGGCGCGCGGGGACGGACCTTCCAGAGGCGGCGTTCGAGCGCGCCCCGCCGATTGCTGCACTTGACGAGCTGCTCGGGGAGATACCGGAGGCCCGCGAGGTGTTCGCGGAGTCACATCCGGAGCTGTGTTTCCGGGCGTTTGCGGGCGAGCCGCTCGACGAACCGCCCGGCACCGCCGCGGGCTACGCCGAACGGATGCGCGCGCTCGTGGCCCACGACCTGGACGCTCCGCCGACGGTCCAGGCCGTCGCCGAGGGCACCGCCGGCGAGCAGGTATCCGTCCGCTCCGTGCTGGCAGCGACGGCGCTTGCCTACACCGCCCGGCCTGGGAGCGGGGAGCTCCGGACGCTCCCGGCCGACCCCGAGCGGGACGCCCGCGGGCTGCCGATGGCGCTGTGCTACCGCGCGGCGGCGCCGCTCGGGTAGCGAGGACAGCGCTTATCCCCGGCTCGGGGCTACCGTGAGGCATGCGAGTCATCGGAACCGTCGGCCTGCCGGGCAGCGGCAAGGGGGAGGCCGCCGACCTGGCACGGGAGACGGGGGTGCCGGTGGTGACAATGGGCGACGTCATCCGCGAGGAGTGCCGCGCTCGCGGGCTAGACCCGGCCAAGCACCACGGTGAGGTGGCCCGTCGGCTCCGCGAGGAGGAGGGTCCGGCGGCTATCGCCGAGCGGTCGCTGCCCGCCATCGAGCGCCGACTGCGGGACGCGAACACCGTCCTCGTAGATGGCCTGCGCTCGGGGGTCGAGCTGGACCGGTTCCGGGAGCGCTTCGGCGAGAACTTTCTGCTGGTGAGCGTGGAGGCGCCGTTCGAGGTGCGCGCAGAGCGTCTGCTCGACCGGGGCCGCGACGAGACAGACCTCGACCGGGCGGCGCTGCGCGAGCGCGAGGAGCGCGAACTCGAGTTCGGCATGGGCGACGCGATGGAGCGGGCCGACCTTACCATCGACAACACCGGATCGCTGTCGGCGTTCCGCGAGCGGTTCCGGGCGGTGCTCTCGGGGGCCGAGCTGTGACGGCCGTCTACCGTGCCGAGATACGGGTGACGGCACCCGTCGAGCCGACGGAGGTGACCGACCGGGTGCGCGACGCCGTCGAGAGCGTGTTCCCCGAGGCCGAGCTACGGGTCGAGGACGGCCGCGTCGTCGGCGAGAGCCACTCGCTGGAGCACCTCTCGGAGCTGCTGCGCCGCCAGGAAATACTGGACACTGCCCGCCGGCAGTTCTACGACGGGCTCGCTGGCGACAGCTTCTCCTTTCGGCTAAAGAAGCAGGCCGCCCTCCAGGGCCGGGTCAACTTCGCCGTCGGCAACCCGGACGAACTGGGGGACATCGGCGTCGAGGTGCGCGTCGAGGAGCCTGCGCCGGAGGCGTTCATCGACCACGTCGCCCCGGAGACGGAGGACGGCGTGCCGGTTGACGAGCGGGACGCGGAGTAGCGCACGACAAGCACAACTCTCAGGTGAGTCGGCGGCGACTGTCGGGTAATGAGTGCCACGGAGGGAGGGCCGCCGCGGGACACTTACGAGGAAATAATGGAGGCGACCTACCGAGCGTTCTGTGAGCACGGCTACGCCGAGCTGACGATGCGGGACATCGCCGAGCAGTTCGAAAAGAGCCGCTCGCTGCTGCACTACCACTACGACACGAAACAGGAGCTGATCGTGGCCCTGCTGGAGCATCTGGTAGCGGAGTACGACGAGGAGATGCGCGGCAGACTCACCGACGACCCTGTGGCGGATATCCACCAGTTCCTTCGGGAGTCGCTGCTAGGCCCGAACGAGCCCGGCTTCGAGTTCCTGGAGTTCCACGCCGCCCTGCTGGAGCTGCGCTCGCAGGCCCACCGCAACGACGCCTACCGCGAGCAACTCGCTGACAGCCAAGCGGTGTTTCACGACCTGCTGGCGGACATCATTCGCTCAGGCATCGAGGACGGCAGCTTCCGCGAGGTCGACCCCGACCGGTACGCCACCCTTTTGATGGATGCCACTGAGGGCGCCCGGCTTCGGGCAATAACGCTCGGCCACGAGGACGCCCCCGAGCGGGCACGCGACACTATCACTCGCTATCTGCTGGAGCCGCTGATGACCGACTAGAGACCCAGCACCGACCGCGCCTCCTCGGGCGTCGCTGGCTCGCGCCCCAGCGTGCGCGCCAGCCCGGCGACCCGCTCGACGAGTTGGGCGTTGCTCTCGGCGAGTTCACCCTGGCGGTAGTAGACGTTGTCCTCTAGACCCACTCGGACGTGCCCACCGAGCAACAGCCCCAACGCCGCGAACGGGAGCTGGTGGCGGCCGAATCCGAGCGTGTTGAACAGTGCCCCCTCAGGCAGCGAGTCCACGAGCGTCAGGAACGTCCGCGGGTCCGGCGGGGAGAGGGTGCCGGGCCCGACGATGAGGGTGGCGTACAGCGGTTCGTCCAGGAGTTCCGGATGGTCGTCGAGCAGGCGACGAGTCTCCCCGAGATGGCCGTTGTTGAACAGCTCCAACTCCGGCTTGATGCTCTGCTCGGCCATCTCTGTCGCCAGTTCGTCGATCATGTGGCGGGTGTTCTCGCTGGTGAGATGTCGGTAGCGGTTCAGTGGCCCCATGTCGAGACTGGCCATCTCTGGGGATGGGTCCGTCCGCAGCGGCTTGCGCCGGCTCTCCAGCGGGACGCCCGTTCCCCCGGTGGAGTGTTGGATGACGAGATCCGTCGCCGATCGGACGGCATCGGTCAGCTTCTGGAACCGCTCGACGGAGAACGCCCGCTCCCCGTTCTCGTGACGGGCGTGGAGGTGCGCGACCGCCGCGCCGGCCGCCTCAGCCTCGCGGGCGGCCGCGGCCACCTCCTCGGGGGTCTCCGGGAGGTTCGGATTCGCCTCCTTACCGTGGACTCCACCGGTGAGCGCGACCGTCAGGATCACGGGCT
>CAZLOO010000072.1:0-9247 GCA_964561055.1 uncultured Halobacteriales archaeon | reverse complement strand
GTGCGGGACACGACGTCCTTGTTGTGCTCGAAATCCGTCCCGAACGCGTCCGGATAGTCCTCTAGCAGTCGATTGCCGATCTTCTTGACGTAGGCGGGCTTTATAGCCATACTGGCGGCTTCGCCCCCGCCCGAGTAAAAGGGTTCGTCTCAGCCCCGCTACCCTCGCCAGTCCACGAGCGCCTCGAAACGCTCCCAGGCTGCCTGCTCGCGGGCCCCGCCCGCCGTCTCGACCACTGACTCGAAGAAGGCGATGCGTTCGCGCAGCGTGGCCGTGTCGTAGGCCGGTACGTCCAGCCGTGAGGCTGCCACCGTCGCCTCAACGATGGCCGCGTGCCCGCGGCTGATGGTGGGCACTACACGCCGCTCGACGGCGCTCTCGACGGGGATGAGCCCCCACTCGACCCACTGCGTCCCCCCGGATTCTCCCGATTGGAGCTCGGACACCGTGACTCGCGCCCAGGCATCCGCGCTCTCTAGAACCGGGTCATCCTCCTCGCGGACACAACAGGCCGCCTCCACGAACGTCACCGGGTCTTGGGTAAAGTTGATGTACCCCTCGCCGCGATTCGTGAAGTTGCGCCAGGTGCGGGTTCGGCCCCACGTACGAGCCGTGACGGGTGGGCTCTCCGTGTCCGCTTCATCCCTGTCCGGATCAGGCGCTGTGAGCCCTAGCGCCGCCACGTTCCAGCGGTCATTGGGTCCGAGCGTGGTGACCACCGACTCGACGGTGCCGTCCCACTCGGCCGGCCATCCCTCGGGCGAGTTCTCGACGCTCACGGCTGTAGCCCCCGCTCGAGTGCAACGAATAGCGCCGCCGCGGTGATGTCGGCTGTCGTACCAGGGTTGATACCGCGCTCAACGAACTCCGCGGCCAGCGCGGACGGGTCCTCCCGGCCGTCGACGGCCGCACGCGCCCGTCTGGTGGCCTCGCTAGCGGCAGCCTCGCCGCTGGTGGTCGTGATGAACGTGTCCTCGGCACCAGCGAGCAGCCGCAGGAACGCTCCTGCGGCGCGGTCCCCGGCCGACCCCTCCGCGTCGAGTATCCATCCGGCCGCGTGGAAGGTGCGCTCGAACCCGCGGGTCCACTCCCGAGCGACCCCGTCCTGCCCGGCGCTCTTCTCCATCAGGCCAGCGAGGGTCAACCCTCGATCGCGAACCGCGGGCACCGCGTCGGCGCCGCGGCGCACATCGAGATCGTCCATCCCCTCAGGCGGGTCATCGACGGCCACGCTGGCGTGTTCGAACGCGCGGTAGAACGAACACGCATCTTCGACTGTTGTGCTGTCGACGACTGCCCGTGCGTCCACGCGGGTGGCCGGCCCTTCCTCCCGCTGGGAGGCATAGCACAGCGGCACCAGCAGCAGGAGCGCGCCGAACTGGGTGTTCGTTCCGGCGGCGTCGGCCATTCCGGCGACTGCTCGCTCGAACGTCTTCCCGAGAGGTGGCTCCGGCACCGCCCGAAGCGCTCTGCCCGCGCCGACAGCGCCGGCGAGGAACTGCTCGAACCGTAGATTCGGGTGATCGCGAGCGCGGTCGACGTTTCCCGGCTTCGGGGTGCCGGCCACCTCGTACAGGAGGGCCAATTGCGCCCTGTCGGCGATGTTCATAGTTCGCTCCCGCCATCCGCGCGGTGCGCACGCCAGCCCGGCTCGCGGCTCGCGATCAACTCCTCGACTGCCTCTCGGACCCGTGCGAGCACTCGTGGGTCATCGCTGGGACGGCCGACGCTGACCGCGTCAGCGCCGTACTCTAGGTACTCCCTGACAGTCGCCCGGTCGCGCACCCCGTTATTGGCGACGAGGAACAGGTCACAGGCTGCCCGCACCTCCGCGACAACGGGTTCGGAATCCATCGCGTCCACATGAGCCACCTCTGCTCCTGCCTCCTCCAGTCGCCGGCACAACGCGGGCAGGTCCACGCCCGACACCTCGGCGCGGACCTTCACGCTGGTCGTCGCGCCCGTTCCGCTCGCGGCCCGGACCTGCTCCGCAATCCGTTCGGGGTCCCGAAGCAGTGATTCCCCCGCGCCGGCGCCGCACATCTCATCCTGGCGGCAGTGGGCATTCACCTCGAGTACCGCGCCGTGATGTCGGCAGAGTCTCCCCGCGGCTCGGAGCGGCTCGGGGCCCGCAGCCCGGACGTTGATCGCGGGTCGGATGGGGACGCCAGAGAGCGCCCGGAACTGGTTCTCGATGAACGTTAGCGGCTTCTCAGGAAGGAACTCATCGCGTTTGCGGTCGACCATCGCTCGCGCCGCCTCACGTGTCGGCTCGTCGAGCGCGATGCCGCCGAGAAAGGCACACCCGGCGTAGGGTGCCCCCCGGCGTGCCCAATCGGCATCGGCTTCGCCGCTGAGGCTGGCCAGCGCCAGCCGTGGCTCGAAGACGTTCACTCTGCCACCTCCAGGGCCTCCCGGACAGCGCGGGCGACTCGCTCGGCGTCCTCCGTGGTGTCGAGCGTGATGTTCGTTCGGACGGCCGGCCGGTTGGGTTCGGTCGGATCCGTCTCGTCGAGCACGAACGCGTCTGCGTAGGGATACGCCTCCAGTACGCCCGCCGTCGAGGGATCGTAGCCGACCGCCGCCATCAGCTTCCCCGCTGGCCCGGAGTAGAGTTGCTGGCCGACGAACGGGGAGACGGCGACGACGGTCGTCTCGGCCAGTGCAGCCCGGAACGGCTCCATCGCGACCATCGGGCCGATGCTCGTCACCGGGTTCGACGGGCCGACGACCACCGGCGACTCCAGCGCCCGCAGCACGGCGTCGGTCGGCCGAGCCGCGGTAGCACCCCGGAACTCCACGTCCTCGACGGTCGGCTCCCCCTCGCGGGCCACCCAGAACTCTTGGTAGTGCATCGTCCCCTCGGGGGTGTGTATCATCGTCGCCACAGGGTCGTCGCTCATCGGGAGCAACTCCCGCTTTAGCCCGAAGGCATCCGCCAGTGCCCGGGTCGCTTGCGTCAGCGTCCACCCTTCGTCGAGCAGCCCCGTCCGGAGGCTGTGGACTGCCCGGTCCCTGTCGCCGAGATACATGAATCGGCCGGCGCCGGAGAAGCGCCGCCAGCGGGCGAGGCGCCGGCCCCTGGTCTGGCTCTCCTCGGGGAGGTAGCGGACGCGGTCAGCCAATCCCGCAGCGTCGGCCAGCCGCTCCAGCTCCGTCTGTGTGTGCCCAGGGTCCTCGGCGATGCCCCACCACGTGTCACGGTCGAGCACGCCGCCGCCGAGGTAGAGAATGGTGTCGAGGTCCGGCGAGACGAGCAGGCCGCCGACCTCCACGTCGTCGCCGGTATTGCCGACCACGGTCGTCTCAGCCGGCGGGAAGACGGGGTCGGCGCCGGCTAGGAGCTTCGGCGTCCCCGTCCCCCCGGCGAGGAACGTCGTCATACCGGGTGTCTGCGCCCGCCGGATTTGTATCCTGTCCTCCGCGCACCCCGTAACTCATGCTCCTTGGGGACAGACCACACGATATGGCTCAGCGAGTGCTCGTTCCCATCGACGGCTCGGAGCCGGCCAAGGCCGCGCTCGACTACGCGATGGAGACGTTCTCCGACGCCGAGCTGACGCTGCTGAACGTCATCGACCCGGCGGTCGGCATCGGTACCAGCGCCGGCGCGCCGGGAGGATCGGAGCTGTGGTACGAGTCGATGCGCGAGCGAGCGACCGCCACCCTCGATGAGGCCCGCGAGCGCGCCGAGGAGCGAGGCACGGCCGTCGACACGGCCACCGAGACCGGCCGGCCGGCATCGAGCATCGTGAGCTACGCCGAGGAGCACGGCGTCGACCAGATAGTGATCGGCAGCCACGGCCGCCAGGGAGTGTCGAGGCTCCTACTGGGGAGCGTCGCCGAGACGGTCGTCAGGCGGGCGCCCTGCCCAGTGACGGTCGTCCGGTAGGGAGAAGATGGCGCGGTCGTTTCGGTTGCCAACTCTTAAACCCGGAACGGCGGTACGCAGGAGTGATGAGAGCAGTCGTCGCCGTGGGCGGGAGCGTTCTCGCGCCGGACCTCGATGCAGAGCGGGTACGCGGCTACGCCCGGTCGCTGGAAGCGATCCTCGACGCCGGCCACGAACTGGGCGTCGTGGTCGGCGGCGGACGGGTCGCCCGCGAATACATCGGCGCCGCTCGTGAGCTGGGTGCCAGCGAGATGGCGCTCGACCGGCTCGGCATCGGCGTGACACGCCTCAACGCTCGCCTGCTCATCGCCGCGATGGACGGCCGGGCTGCCCCGACCCCGCCCGGGGAATACACGGACGCTGTCGCGGCGCTTCGGCGCGGTGACGTGCCCGTACTGGGGGGCGTAGTCGAGGGCCAGACCACCGACGCCGTTGCTGCGGCGCTGGCCGACAGCGTAGACGCCGACGTCGTCATCTACGCCACCAGCGTACCGGGCGTCTACTCGGAGGATCCCAACGAACACGAGGAGGCACAGCGCTACGAACACCTCTCGACGGACGAACTGGTATGGTTGATTGCCGACGGCGCCTCGCTGGGCAGCGCGGGCTCCTCAGCGCCGGTCGACCTGCTGGCGGCGAAGCTTCTCCAGCGCTCGGGGATGCGGGCGGTAGTGCTCGATGGTACCGATCCGAAAGCGGTCCGCCGGGCCATCGTCGACGGCGAGCACAACGGTACCGAGGTGACGCCGTGAGCGACGCGAGCGAGCCTCACGACCCCGGAAGCCTGACCCTTACCGGCGAGAACGACGACGGGAATGGGGGCACGCACCATGCCTTCTGGGCGGACGAGGTGGCCGACCGCATTGAGGCGCGCGACCCGGAGATGCCCATCGTGATCAAGGGCGGGGTCTCACCGTCTGGAGTGCCCCATATCGGCCACCTCAATGAGCTTCTGCGGGGCTACTTCGTCGCCGAGGCGCTGCGCGAGCGCGGCCACGGGGTGCGCCAGGTGTTCACTAGCGACGACAAGGACCCACTGCGGAAGGTGCCCCGGACGCTCGCGGATCTGGACTGGACCGTGATGGACCTCGGGGACACCCCTGATCCGGGCGCGCTGGGGCGCAACCTCGGGCGGCCGCTGACAGACGTGCCGGACCCCTTCGGCTGCTGTGACTCCTTCGGTGACCACCAGACTAGCCTGCTCAACCGGATGACCGACGCCGTCGGCGTCCCAGTCGAGGTGGTGTCGAACACGGCGCTGTACGAGGACGGCGCTTTCGAGGGGGTGACACGCGAACTGTTGACGGACGCAGGTGGCGCCCGCGCGCTCCTCGCGGAGTTCCAGGACTCCGTCGACGCCGATGGGGAGTACATCCCGTTCACGCCGGTCTGCGGGGCTTGCGGGAAGCTCACCGGCCGGGTGACGGCCGTCGACCTGGACGCAGGGACCGTCGAATACGTCTGCGAGGACACGGAGGCCGGCAACCGTACCATTGAGGGCTGTGACCACGAGGGCACCGCCACCTTCCGCCAAGGGAAACTCCCCTGGCGCTTCGAGTGGCCCGCCCAGTGGCGCGTGCTTGGGGTCGACCACGAGCCGTTCGGGAAGGACCACGCCGAGGGCTCTTGGCCCAGCGGTGACCGCATCGCCCGCGACCTGCTTGGCGACCAGCCGCCGGTGCCGATGGCGTACGAGTGGTTCACCTACAACGGGGAGGCGCTCTCCTCCTCCTCGGGACACGTCATCACTGTCGATGAGGTGCTCGACCTCGTGGAGGTTGAAGTCCTGCGCTACTTTTTTACAAAGCCACCGAAGCGCGCACGCGACTTCGACGTGGGGCGGCTGGATCAACTCGTCGACGAGTTCGACCGCTTCGAGGCAATCTATTTCGGCGAGGAGACCGCGACCGAGACCGAGCGCGCCCGTGCCAAGCGGGCCTACCCCATGGTGGTGGACGGCTCGGCGACCCCTGCGGCCCTCGTTCGGGACGGCGAGCCCAGTCCCGACCGGGTACGGATACCGTACACGTTCGCGGCGGTACTCGGGATGACCGACGACCGCTCGCTCCGGGAGTCGATGGCGCGCCGGTCCGGGCACATCCCGGACGCCGCGCCGGAGTGGGCCGTGGATGCCGCGCTGGAGCGGGTACCGAAAGCGCGCGCGTGGGCCGTCCGCACGGACAATGAGTACAACTACCGGCTCGCGGAGGACCTCCCGGACGTCGCCGTCGAGGAGAGCGAGGCCGCAGCCCTGGACACGCTCGCGGCGTTCGTTGAGGAGACGTCCCCCGACGGCGACGCCCTTCAGGAGGCGGTGTACGAGACAGCCCGCGAGCATGACGTCCCTGTGGGCGAGTTTTTCGCGCTGGGCTACCGGCTGTTCCTCGCCCAGGAGGAGGGCCCCCGGCTGGGCCCGTTCCTCGCGGCGCTGGACCGAACCTTCGTACTCCAGCGGCTTCGGCGCGAGGGGTAGTGCGACTCTCCACGGCCCTGCTCTACGCCTGGAACCTCCGTCCGGCCGTCCGCCGCGCCCGGGTGCGAAGGGCTTAGGGGCGGTTCGGTTCTACTATACCGTATGTCAGAGCCAGCGATAACGCTGTACCGGCTGCAGGCCTGTCCGTACTGCGAGCGCGTCGTTCGGGTGCTTGAGGACCTCGACTTGGAGTACGATTCACGGTTCGTCGAGCCGATGCACTCCGACCGCAACGTCGTCAAACGCATCTCGGGGAAGCGGACCGTCCCCGCCATCGTGGACGAGAACACCGGCGTCACGATGAGCGAGTCCGCCAACATCGTTGATTACTTGGAATCCACCTACGCGGAGGCGACCGCCGGGGAGGTGGCCTGAATGGACCTGGAATTTGAGGTAGTAGATCTGCCGGCGCTGGACCCCCCTGCGGAGGGTGAGCAGGCACCGGACTTCGAGCGACCGCTCGTCAACGCCGAGTACTGGGAAGACGCCGCCCTCTCTGAGCTGACCGCCGAGGGACCGGTGCTGCTCGTGTTTCATCCGATGGACGGCGCGTTCCCGGCGACATATATCTGGAACGAGATCCGCGACCGCGGCTGGGAGGGACGCCCCGCTGGCGGGTCTGCCCTCCAGGTGGTCGGGGTTTCCATCTCCAGTCCCTACGAGCGGAAGACGCTGATCCGCGAGCGGGACATCGACTCGCGGCTGTTCTCGGATCCGGGCGCCGGCGTCGCTGAGCAGTACGGTATTGACTGGGAACCCGACGGGATGGCCGGCGTCCGCGAGCCGGTGCCGGCGGTCTTCTTAGTCGACGGCGAGCGAGTGATACGATACGCTTGGGTCGCCGAGCAGTGGCCCGACTTCCCCCCGTACGACGAGGTCGAATCCGCGGTCGGCGCGCTGTGATGGACTCTAACCGTCTTGAGCGCGCGGCTGCGGCCATACGAAGCGGCGAGGCGGTCGTCTACCCTACCGAGACGGTGTACGGCCTCGGTGCGGATGCGCTATCTGAGAGCGCGATCGAGCGGGTGTTCGAACTGAAGGACCGTCCCCGCGACCGGCCAGTGTCGTTGGCCGTGCCCGATGTCGAGACCATCGACCGATATGCGAAGCTTTCGGACCGCGAGCGGGAGTTCGCGGAGGCGTTCCTTCCCGGACCGGTGACGCTGGTCGTCAAACGCGATTCCGCGGTGCCGGACGCGCTCACCGGCGGACTCGAACGGGTCGGCGTACGGCTCCCGGACCACCCGGTCGCGCTTGCGCTGCTCGACCGGGTCGCGCCGCTGACCGCTACCAGCGCCAACCGGAGCGGCCAGCCTAGCGCCCGCCGCGTCGCGGAGATCGACGAGCGCGTTCGGGCCGACGCAGTCGTGATCGACGACGGCGAGACTCCCGGCGGCGAGAGCACGGTGGTCGATCTCTCGGCGGGAGAGATACTCCGCCGCGGGGCGCTGGCCGACGCGGTCACGGAGTGGCTGTAGCTCCTAAGTAGGCTCCGCAGCGACCGTGGGCGCATCCCACATTGGTCACGGTACTCGAAGCTCTCGCACTTCTCGCGGTTGTCCACGCGCGGTGGCGGCCCGTCGGCTCCAGTTCCCGAACCACACCCTGGGCCGGGTTCTCCACGGACGCCCGCCGGACGCGACGCTCGCGCTCCCAGGCCAGTGCCCTCGGCATCGTAACCGCCCGGTCGGTGTGGGAGTCTCATACCCCGCTGGCCACCGGCGCCCCTGCGATCATCAGTGACGGCGTAACGCGGCTCCTCGAGGAGCACGTGCGCTACTCCCCGCTGGTTCCGCCTCTTGAGGAGCGCCTTGCACGGACGGATCTGTGAACCGCCGGAACCGCGAGCGGCCGAGTCGCGCGCGGAACTCTCTGAGCGCCGGAACAGTACTCGGCCGGGTTGGACGGAGACAGTTCGGCGCCGAGGTCGATTCCCGAATCGAGCGGTCGGGGTAGCGGAACGCTAGTTCGTGGCGCCCGTCCCAGTCGGGCGGGTCGGAGCCAGTAGTACCGATACCGGAGCAGTACGCCGCGATGGAGGGCTCGGTAAACGCGCGCAACGCGAGTGAAGCGTGCATGCTTTACCATACTTTTCCAGAGGATGCGCCCCCGCAGGCGCGTAGATCGCTGTGTCCGCTCCTGGGGCGACGGTTCATGCGGCAGGCGAACAGCCCGATTGAGTAGGTGTCCAAGATAGTGAGCCGGAATGGGGCTGCCACCTCGATCCCGCTGAGCAGCCGATGGAGACAAGATTTGATGACATCGGCGCTCAGCGCCGCGAGTTGGGGGCGTCATTGTATAACAGCATATCACCATCGGCGGCCGCGAGGAGTCGACGACGGCGCTGATCTTCAAGTGATTCGCCCGGGATACGAACTACCCCAGGACCGGTTAGAAGCCGACCAATTGTTCGGTTCGGGGCAGTAGCGTCCCGCTTCGGCTTGACTGGACCTGGCCCGCTGGCGAGGCTGGTGGCTTTTATCCGCATTGGACCGGTTGAGCGGGTATGCAGACCCACATCGTGCCGGTCGGCTTCGACTACGACCGGCTAATCGCGCCGCTGGTCCGTGAGCGGCTCGATGTCGGCCGGGTAATTTTGCTTGAGGGAGCGGTCGGCAGCGAGGCTAACGTGGAGTACTCCCGGAAGCTGGCCGAGAAGTTGGAGGCGGACTTCCGGAACCTGCTGGGCGCGGACACCAGCCGGGTCGTCGTCGAGGACGTGTACGACTACGACACCGCCTTCGAGCAGGCGTTCGACCTTATCAACGAAGAGCTCGACCGGCGCGAGGGGTCGGTGTGGGTGAACGTCTCATCGATGCCTCGCACCGTCTCCTTCGCCTTCGCTACGGCAGCCCACTCTATCATGGTCGAGCGCCAGGAGG
>CAZLOO010000071.1:0-9325 GCA_964561055.1 uncultured Halobacteriales archaeon | reverse complement strand
CCGTGGTCGTCCTGCCAGGCGAACGCGTACAGCCGCCGGGCCGGCACGCGGGACAGCCGGCGGCCGTCCGTGCTCTCCCCGGTGACCGGGTCCCAGGTCGTCCCATCCCCCTGCAGCCGTCCGTCCCGCAACTCGACGTCAAAGGCGGGCGCCTCGAACGCCTGCAGGCCCGCCGCTGCCACCACGAGCACCTCCAGACCGCCGACGCTATCGGTCACCAGCCCGCCGGCGTGCTCGACTACGGGGAGCGGGTAGCCGACCGCCTCGCCGTCGTGGACCACGCCCAGCACGGTCGCCTTCGCGTCGAGGTCCCCGCGGTCCCAGTGCCGCTCGGGCCCCTGACCGCGCATCTCGCGCAGCCCGAACCCCTCGGCGGCGTCGTACCGCTCGTAGGGAGCCATGTCGTAGGCCGCCTGCGGGTCCCCCTCCCGGACCGGCTGCAGCACCTCGCCGTCGGGGAAGGACTCGCGGAAGCGCCCCCAAGTCGTTACCGGCGCCGGCAGTACCACCAGTTCACTGCCCTCCAGCGGCCCGGCGATAGCTGTCCCGGAGGGCTGTTTCCACTCCGTTCCGGTCTCGCGGTCGTACATCACTAGCGCGTCGTCGGCGAGCTTCCCGGACACACCGAACGTGAGCGTCCGGCCACTAACCCGGCGGTCGTAGACGGCCGCGCTGGCACAGATCGGACACCAGGTGACCGCCACCGGCCGGCCGCCGACGGTGTCGTTGACAACCTCGTGGTAGCTGAGCACCCGCACCGGGTACGCCCGGGCCGGGGCGTCCTCCGGCTCCAGCACGACCACCTCGTCGCCGGGGTTGCCGAAGTGCTCCGGGCCGAAGGCGGGGTCGTCGATGCTGGGGATGGCGTCCCGCGGGAGGACATCCTGGACATGCATGCGGTCAGCTACGGCCGACGGCGGATAACCGCTGGGGGGTCGGGCGCGGCAACGTATATCCCGGCCGGCTCCCAGAACCGCTCATGTACCAGGCCACGGTGTACATGGACTTCCACACCTCGGGCGTCCTCGACGAGGCCACCCGCGGGTTCGAGGAGCCGTTCGACGTGCTGGAGGAGGAAGTCCACGACGACGGCACGATATCGTTCGTCGTCGACACCCGGGGGCGGCGGGACGCGTTTGCCGAGCGGCTGGCCGACGGCCCCGAGGTGTCGGAGATCCGCTTCCTGGACGACGACACCCTGCTGGTCCGCAAGGAAGCCAAGGGCGCGGCCGCTGCCATCCGGTCCCACCACGGCAAGCTCAACGGCATCGACCGCGTCCACGGCACAAAGCGGGTGTTCGAGGTGCTGGTGCTGCGCCGCGAGGACCTCCAGGGGATGGTGGCGGCGCTCCGGGAGTTCGGCGACGTCCGGATCGGCAGCCTCGTGGAGATGACCGACCGGCCGAGCGTGCTGTCGGACCGCCAGTACGAGGCCGTCCGGACGGCCCTGGAGCTCGGTTACTTCGACTGGCCCCGCGAGGCCGACGCGGAGGCGCTGGCCGACGCGCTCGGGGTTACCCACCCGACGGCGCTGGAGCACCTCCGCAAGGGCGAGCGGAAGCTACTGGAGCGGGCGCTCAGCGACACCACCGGCCGGGAGACACACCGCGATCGGGAGTTCCTGCTGGCGACCGGCGGGTCGCGTACTTGAACAGCCAACACTCGTAGGCGCCACCCCCATGCCGGCGGACACCGAGATAGTGGCACGTCCTGGCACAGTGTGACGGAGTCGCACACGACTGCTGCCAGGGACACGAACGGGGTACCCACGATGAGCAAACGACACGACCGGCGGAGCTACCTGCGCGCGCTCGGCGCGCTCGGGGCCGTCGGACTGGCAGGATGTACAGGCGGACAGGACGGCTCGGACGGCAGCGACGGCAGTAGCGGCGACGGCGGTGACGGCTCGGACGGCAGCGACGGCGGGTCGGGCACGACGACGGGCGGCGGCGACGGCGACAGCGGCGGGAAGGTCCGGATGCTGAGCGACCGCGCCGGGCGGGACATCTGGGAGGCCTCCATCGAGGAGTTCAACTCCGGCTCGGAGTACACCGTCGAGGTGACCTGGCTGCCGAAAGGCACCTCGATGAACGAGCAGATCGAGAAGATGCGCGCCGCCGACAACCTCCCGGAGGTGGTGTTCGAGACGTCGACGGACGCCTACCGGGAGACGGTCGAGGGCAACACCGCGCCCGTGTCGGGACTGGTCGACACGCTCGGCACGCTCGACCCGGTGCAGTACCAGGGGGAGTCGTACCTGCTCCCGGCGGTGACCATTCCGCTGATGGGGGTGTATCGCGACGACATCGTCCAGGGCGACCCCCGCAGCCGGGCGGAGTGGACCGCCGAGGCCAAGCGCATCAGCGAGGAGGAGGGGATGGGCGGACTGGTGATGCCCAGCGGCCGGACGAACAACGCCACCACCCAGGTGAACCAGAACCTCTGGAACGGTGGCGTGGACATCTACCAGGGGCCGGCCGACGACATCCAGGTCACCATCGATCAAGGGGAGAACCGCCAGCGGGCGATCGACACCTACAGCTGGATGAAAGAGATGTCCCAGTACAGCCCCAACTCCAGCGGCTGGGAGTGGGGTGACGTGGCTAACGCGTTCATCCAGGAGCAGGCCGCCGCGGCGCTCACCATCGGCGGGCTGATGATCCTCCAGATCCAGGCCAACCGGCCGGAGCTGGCGTCGAAGCTCCGGGCGATGCCGTTCCCGCTGGCGGAGGGCGTCGAGCAGGGGCACTGGTGGGCGTACACAGAGGGGTTCTACCTCCACGAGGCCGCGCCCAACCTGGAGGGGGCCCGGCAGTACCTGGAGTTCTTCATGGGGTCGGACTACTACCTGGACTTCATCACCCAGACGCCGCTGTTCAACTTCCCCACCTCGCTGGAGCAGGTGAAGGGGGACAGGTACCAGAGCGCCGAACTGGTCCAGAACCACCAGGACCTCGTGGACATCGTCATCGAGAACTGGGACAACATGCGGCCGGTGCTGGCGACCGGTGACGGCGGCGCGCCGAACCTGACGGCAGCCAACGCCTACGGCCAGCAGCTGATGGGCCAGTCCGCCGACCAGCTCATCGCTGGCGACCTCTCGCCCGAGGAGACCGTCGACTGGGTCGCCGAGAAGCTCAGAGGGCTCCAGGAGTAATGGGGACGGCCCGCGAGCGGGTTCCCGTGCTCGGCCGTGTCGACAGCGCCCGCCTCTTTCTGCTGGCGGCGCTGGTACCGCTGGGGCTGTTCTTCGCGCTGCTGTGGTTCGGCCCCATGCTGTACACGCTCGTCATGAGTCTGTTCGCCGACCCCCTGGGGGCGGCGGAGTTCGTCGGCCTCGCGAACTACCTGGAGGTGCTCACCGCCGGCACGTTCCCGGGCGTGCTGTGGAACAGCGTCGTCTTCGCGGCGACGACGACGGTGCTGTCGCTGGTGGTCGGGCTGGGGTTCGCGC
This sequence comes from uncultured Halobacteriales archaeon, assembly GCA_964561055.1. Taxonomy (GTDB): domain Archaea; phylum Halobacteriota; class Halobacteria; order Halobacteriales; family Haloarculaceae; genus CAZLOO01. The sequence goes on along the minus strand of CAZLOO010000071.1, from coordinate 5,871 downwards.
TCGTCGTCGACGAGCAGATGGCCGGCCGGGACGCGCTCCGGACGCTGATGATCTTCCCCTATCTCCTGCCGACGGTCGTGGTCGTCTTCCTCTGGACGCTGCTGTTGGACCAGAATCTCGGGCTTGTCAACCGGCTGCTACTGGAGCTTGGGGTCGTGAGCTCGCCGGTCGCGTTCTTCTCGACGGTGGAGCTGGCGATGCCGAGCATCGTCGTCGCCAGCATCTGGAAGTGGGGCTCGTTCGCCTTCTTCATCCTGCTGGCGAACCTTCAGGCCATTCCGGACGCCTACTACGAGCGCGCGAAGGTCCAGGGTGCGTCCCCCTGGCAGCAGTTCCGCGACATCACCTTCCCGCACCTGCGGGGGGCGATACTGCTGATACTGCTGGTCCGGGGGATCTGGATGTTCAACAAGTTCGACATCATCTGGCTCACCACCCGCGGCGGGCCGGTCGGCGCGACGACGACCCTGCCGATCCGCATCTATGATCTAGCAATCCGGGCCGGCTCGTTCGGCCTCGCGGCGGCGCTCGCGGGCGTGATGTTCGCCCTGCTGGCGGTCGTCGGCGTCGTCTACTTCCTCGTGCTCGAACCGGAACAGGAGGTGACCGGCTGATGTTCGAGGACCGCCTCGGCGGCCCCGGCGGGGTGGTGAGCCACCGCACCCAGCGGCGGATACGGGTGGCGGCGCTGTCCGTGACGGCGCTGCTAGTGACGGCGTTCGTGCTGACGCCGCTGTACGTGATGGTTGTGGTGTCGCTGCAGTCGCCCTCGACGCTGTTCAGCGGCGGCGAACTGACCCTCCTGCCGCCGGCGCTCACGGTGGAGAACTTCCTGACGCTGTTCTCGGGCACCGAGACCGTCCAGTACCTGCTCAACAGCTTCCTCATCACCGCCGGCGTCGTCGTGCTGTCGACCACCCTCGCAGTGGTGTCGGGCTACGGGCTCACCCGCTTTTCCTTCCGCGGCAAAACCACTGCCGCCCGGATGGTACTGTTCAGCTACATGGTGAGCCCCATCGTGCTGGCGATCCCGCTGTACATCATCTTCTTCAATTTCGGGCTGCTGAACTCCTATATCGCGGCGATACTGGCGATCACCGCCATCGCGGCGCCGTTCTCCATCTGGCTGATGTGGCAGTACTTCCAGAACATCCCGATGACCTACGAGGAGTCGGCCTGGACCTCAGGGGCAAGCCGGCTGCGGACGGTGCGCGATATCGTGTTGCCGCTGGCCCGGCCGGGGTACATTTCGGTGGCGATCTTCGCGTTCTCGGTGGCGTGGAACGACTACACGATGGCGAAGGTGGTGCTGAGCGACCAGTCACTGTACCCCATCACCCTGGGGTCGGCGCTGTTCCTCGACCAGTTGAGCATCGGCTGGGGCGAGCAGATGGCCGTGTCGGTGCTGATCTCCGTGCCGCCGTTCCTGGTCGCGCTGTTCCTCCAGAACTACCTCCTCCAGGGGTTCAACCTCGGACACGACTGACAATGGCAACAGAGATACGACTCGATGACCTGCGCAAGGAGTTCGGCGACGTGGTCGCCGTCGAGGACGTGAACGTCACGTTCGCCGCCGGCGACTTCGTGTCGCTCGTGGGGCCCTCGGGCTGTGGCAAGACCACCACCCTCCGGATGATCGCCGGCCTGGAGACGCCCACCGCCGGGAGCATTCGCTTCGACGGCGAGGACGTTACCGACACCCCGCCACAGGAGCGGCCCATCTCGATGGTGTTTCAGAACACGGCGCTGTACCCCCACATGACCTGCCGGGAGAACATCGGTTACGGGCTGAAGGTGCGGGGGGTACCCAGGGACGAGCGGGACCGCCGCATCGAGGAGGCCGCCGACATCCTCCAGATCCCGGCTCAGCTGGAGAAGATGCCCGCGGAGCTCTCCGGCGGCCAGCAGCAGCGCGTGGCGCTGGGGCGAGCGTTCGTCGAGGACCCGGACGTCCTGCTGCTGGACGAGCCGATGAGCGACCTCGACGCCAAGCTCAAGGAGGAGCTCCGGGTGGAGATACAGCGGCTCCACCGGGAGCTGGACGCCACGATGGTGTACGTCACCCACGACCAGAACGAGGCGATGACGATGTCTGACCGCATCGCGCTGATGCAGGAGGGCCGGATCGCCCAGTACGACGCCCCCGAGACGCTGTTCGACCGGCCGGTCTCCGAGTACGCGGCCACGTTCATCGGGACGCCCACCACGAACGTGCTGGGCTACGACGTCGAGAACGGCGAGGCCGTCCGGGGGGCGAACCGGTTCCGGCTCCCCGGGGAGCTGTCGGTCGGCCCGCGGGTCCGGGTCGGCGTCAGGCCGCGGGCGCTGTCGATCGGCGGGGGCGACGTCGCGTTCGACATCACCGTGGACGTCATCGAGCCGCTGGGCCACGAGTATGTCGTCCACGCGACCGAGGCGGACGGCAACGCGAGGGTGGACCTCGTCGTCGAGGACGCCAGCGGGCTGGCACCCGGCGACGTCGTCACCGTCGGCGCCGATGTCGAGTCGCTGTACTTCTTCGACACGGACGGCCGGGCGGTCGCCTTCGGCACCGAGCTGGCCGGCCAGGAGGTCGAACAGTGACCGGGCCGCTGGAGGGGCTGCGGGTGCTCGACCTGACGACGATGATCAGCGGCGGCTTCGCAACGGTGCTGCTGGCTGACTTCGGCGCCGACGTCGTCTCCGTCGAGCACCCCGACCACGAGGACCCGGTCCGGGGCTGGGAGCCCCGTGCCGAGGGAGAGTCCGTCTGGTGGAAGAACCTCGGCCGCAACAAGCGCCACGTCACGCTCGATCTGAGCACGGACCGCGGTGCCGAGCTGGCCCGCGAGCTGGCCACCGACGTGGACGTCGTCGTTGAGAACTTCCGGCCGGGCACCCTCGAACGGTGGGGGCTGGGACCGGACCGGCTTCGGGAGGCAAACGAGGGGCTGGTCGTGGTGCGTATCTCCGGGTTCGGCCAGGACGGCCCGTACGCCGACCGTCCGGGGTTCGGCACCATCGCCGAGAGCATCGCCACGTTCACCCACCAGAACGGCTACCCCGACCGGGAGCCGCTGCTGTCGCCGCTGCCGCTGGCGGACCTGTCGGCTGGGATGTTCGCCGCGCTATCGGCGATGTACGCCGTCTACGAGCGCGACGTAGGGGCGGACGGCGGTAGCGGCGAGGGACAGGTGATCGACGTCAGCCTGTACGAGCCGCTGTTCCGGCTACTGACCGGCGGCGTGGAGGCCTACGACGCGATGGGTCACATCCCCGGACGGACCGGCAACGTCAGCCCCAACGCCGCCCCCCGGAACCTGTACGAGACTGCCGATGGCTATGTCGCCCTCTCGGCATCCACCCAGCGCATCTTCGAGAACGTGACCGAGGCCATCGGCCGACCGGAACTGACCGAGGACGAGCGGTTCGCCACCAACGAGGCCCGCGTCCAGCACCGCGAGCGGCTGGACGAGATCATCGAGGGCTGGACCAGCGAGCGGTCCCGCGAGGAGGTGCTGGCGACGATGCGGGCCCACGACGTCGTCGTCGGGCCTATCTACGATATCGCCGACGTCTTCGAGGACGAGCAGTTCGCTGCCCGTGGCGACCTGTACCCCGTCGAGGACCCGGATATGGGTACCGTCCGGACGAACGCACCGGTGCCGAAGTTCTCCCGTACCCCCGGACGGGTGGAGCAGCTCGGCGGTGAGCACGGCGAGCACAACGCCGAGGTGTACCGTGAACTCGGCCTCGGGGAGGCCCAGCTCCGGGCGCTCCGGGAGGCGGGGATCATCTGATGGCGGCCGGGCCGTCGATGCGGCTGAAGGACGTCACTCTCCGGGAGGCTGCCCAGATGCCGGGCCGATCGTACACCGCCGACCAGCGGGTCGAGGCCGGGCGCGCGCTCGACGACCTCGGGGTGGCGTATCTCCAGGCAGGCTTCCCGGCGACCGGTGCCCCCGACGGCGAAGTGATTCGACGGCTGGCCGCGACGGCGGAGGCGACGGTGACGGCGCTAGCACGTCCCCTCGAGAGCGACGTCGACGCCGCGCTGGAGGCCGGCGCCGGCGTGGTTGACCTGTTCGTCCCCCTGTCGGAGCGGCACCTGACACACTCTCTTGGCACCTCCCGCGAAGCCGTCCTCGAGATGCTGGAGGAGGCCCGGAACCGTGTCAGCGACGCCGGCGCGACCCCACACGTCTCCATCGTCGACGCGTTCCGAACGGACCACGAACATCTGCTTGAGCTGTTCGAACGCTTCCCGGATGTTCCGAACGTTACGCTCGCGGACACTGTCGGGTGCCGGACACCGGAGGAAGTCCGGGGGTTCCTCGGGGAGCTCAGGGACAGGGGCGCCGATTTCGAGCGCGGCGGCGTCCACTTCCATGACGACATCGGGACGGCCACTGCGAACGTGCTGGCCGCCCACGAGGTCGGTGTCGGCTGCGCAGACGTCAGCGTCGCTTCGCTCGGCGAGCGGGCGGGCAACCCGGCCACCGAGGAGGTCGTCGTCGCCGGCTGGCTCGCCCGCGGGCTGTCGTTCGGGACGGCTCCCAGCGCGCTGATCCCGGCCTGTCGGGCCGTGCTGGAGGCACTCGGGGAGACGGTTCCGCCGCGGAAGGCCGTCCTCGGGGAAGCGGTGACGACCCACGAGGCCGGCATCCACACGGAGGCGATGCTGAAGGAGCCGAGTACCTTCGAGCCGTTCGATCCAGCGATGTTCGGCGGCGAGCGGACCCTGCTGTTCGGTGAGGGGACGGGCCGATCCGGGGCCGCGTTGTTGCTGGAGCGTGCCGGCGTCAATGGCGACCCGGATGCGTTCGTCCAGCGGCTCCACGAGGAGGGGCCGCTCGACCGCGAGGCGGCCATCGCGCTCGCCCGCGACGAGTACGGCTGAAACCTCACGCCGGAGGCGATCCAGGCGGCTCAATCATGCAGGTCGAAGCTCGCGTCGTCGTAGTTCTCGAGTGACACCTCCGGCTCGCGGAGGTACGCCGACTTCGCGTGGCCGTCGAGATGCTCGTGGCGGGACTGCGCGGTCGCCCACGGACGGACTCGTTCGGCTCCGGGGCCGGTCAGTTCCTGGTGAGTGGGGAGCTTCACGCAGTCGAACACGGACAGGCCGCTCGTATACCGTGCCGCTCCGCCAGTTGGGAGAACGTGGTTCGTTCCGACGCAGTTATTGGAGTAGACGACGGCGCTCTGTTCCCCGAGGAACAGCGAGCTGTAGTTGTGGAGGTCCTCGACCAGCACCCGCGGATCGGCGGTATAGCCCTCGAGGTGCTCCGGCGCGTACTCGTTCGCGACGACGACTCGCCGAGCAGGAGCGAATCACGGAGATATACCTCGGCTTGTGAGTCGGGCCCGGCCTGTCAACTGGGCTCCGGGACGTCCCGCCGGCACGTTCCCATCCAAAGCAGTGTTTCTCAGCTATGGAACCGCCGGACGAGCGCACGCTGGCGCCGACCGATGTCCTGGCTCTCCTCGCTGAGCTTCTCGCCGAACCACAGCACGTAGCCGTTCGGGTCCAGCGCGGCGAACTGCCGCCAGCCGAACTCCGTCTCGTGGAGCTCCTGGGCCATCTCAACGCCCGCCTCCGACAGCTCGTCGTGGAGCGCGGTCGCGTCGTCGGTGTCCACGTACAGCGCCAGCGCCCCGCCGACGGACTCCTCCTCGAGGACGGGGAGCTTATCGGTCAGGGAGTCCCGTTCCTGGAACATCAGCGAGCCGTCGTCGATTGCCAGCTGCACCCACCAGGGCTCCTCGCCATCGGCCGGCAGGGTGGCGACCACCTCTGCGTCAAGAACGCGCTCGTACCAGTCGATAGTCGCCGACAGGTCCTCGACCATCAGGTTCGGGGTAACGGAGTTGACTGTCATCGTCTATCGT
>CAZLOO010000070.1:0-9356 GCA_964561055.1 uncultured Halobacteriales archaeon | reverse complement strand
GAGGACGACCCGTTCGAGGAACAACGGGAGCAGGCGGAGAACCCGATGCGACGGTTGTTCGCGGAGTACGGCCGGGAGAACTCCCTCGCGCTCGTCACTGGCGTCTTCTCGAGCGTCGTCGCGCGCATCTTGGACCTTCTGCCGCCGCTGTTGCTCGGGCTCGCTGTCGACGCCATCTTCACGGATGAGCGGGCGTTCAGCCTCTGGGGGGTGCCCGACGCCTGGCTGCCGACCACCGAGACCGGCCAGCTGTGGCTCACCGTCGGGCTGATAGCGGTCGCGTTCTTCGGGGGTGCGGCGTTCCACTACACCCGCAACTGGGGGTGGAACTCCTTCGCCCAGAACATCCAGCACGACGTCCGCACGGACACCTACGACAAGATGCAGCGGCTCAACATGGATTTCTTCGCCGACAAGCAGACCGGCGAGATGATGTCCATCCTCTCGAACGACGTCAATCGCCTCGAGCGGTTCCTCAACGACGGGATGAACTCCGCATTCCGGCTGGGGGTGATGGTGATCGGCATCGCCGTTATTCTGCTGTACATCAACTGGCAGCTGGCAACGATCACGCTGCTGGTGGTGCCGCTGCTGGCGCTGTTCACCTGGCAGTTCATCCGCACGATCCAGCCAAAGTACGCTGACGTCCGATCCTCCGTGGGGAAGGTCAATTCCCGGCTGGAAAACAACCTCGGCGGCATTCAGGTGATAAAGACCTCCAACACGGAGAACTTCGAGTCCGACCGGGTTGACGACGTCTCCCAGAACTACTTCGACGCCAACTGGGACGCCATCGCCACCCGTATCAAGTTCTTCCCTGGGCTGCGAGTACTGGCCGGCGTCGGCTTCGTCGCCACGTTCCTCGTGGGCGGACTGTGGGTGCTTGGCGCCCCCCTGGGGCCGTTCTCCGGGGAGCTCAGCTCCGGGGAGTTCGTCACGTTCATTCTGCTGGGTCAACGGTTCATCTGGCCGATGGCCCAGTTCGGTAGCATCATTAACATGTACCAGCGCGCATATGCCTCCAGCGCGCGAATCTTCGGGCTGATGGACGAGCCCTCCCGCATTGAGGAGGATCCGGACGCCGACGAGTTGGCGGTCGAGGACGGCCGGGTCGTGTACGACGATGTCTCCTTCGGCTATGACGAGTCCGAGCGTATTATCGAGGAGGTCGACTTCGAGGTCGGGGGCGGCGAGACCTTGGCGCTGGTAGGGCCAACTGGCGCCGGCAAGTCCACGGTATTGAAGCTCCTGCTCCGGATGTACGATGTCGACGAGGGATCCATCACCATTGACGGACAGGACCTGCGGGACGTCACCATCCCCAGCCTGCGCCGACACGTCGGCTACGTCTCTCAGGACACGTTCCTTTTTTACGGCACCGTCGAGGAGAACATCACCTACGGCACGTTCGGCGCCGACCGCGAGGCGGTCGTTGAGGCCGCCAGGATGGCCGAGGCCCATGAGTTCATCACCAATCTCCCGGACGGCTACGACACGGAGGTCGGCGAGCGGGGGGTGAAGCTCTCCGGCGGCCAGCGCCAGCGCATCTCCATCGCACGAGCTATCCTGAAAGACCCTGCCATCCTGATCCTCGACGAGGCGACCAGCGACGTGGATACGGAAACGGAGATGCTGATCCAGCGCTCGCTGGACAAGCTCACCGCCGACAGGACGACGTTCTCTATTGCCCACCGGCTGTCGACGATCAAGGACGCGGACAAAATCGTGGTGCTAGAGGACGGCCGGATCGTTGAGCGCGGCAGCCACGAGGACTTGATCGACAACGACGGCCTATACGCTCACCTGTGGGGAGTCCAGGCCGGCGAGATCGACGAGCTCCCGGACGAGTTCGTCGAGCGGGCGGCCAGACGGCAAGCGCGGACCGAGGCTGACGACTGATCACGATACTCTTAGTACATCGGATCGCCACAGACGATCCTTCGTGCAGCGAGCCCGATTAGAACCCCCGCGTCCTCGGGCGGCTTCGTCGCCCTGGCTCGCGGCCGGTATGATTTCTCCCCGTACCGCTGCCGCCTCCGTACTGGCTCTCGATCCGCTACTACCATCACACCGACTCCGTACCGCTTCTCCCCTCCGATACCATCGTTCCTTCTGGACTGGCCCTCAGCCGTCCAGATTTTTACTCTCCCGGCGCCATCGAGCCGCTATGGAGCACCTGAGCGTGACCGACGTTGACTCCCAGCCCAGCGCGGCTGCCGAGCGGCGTGCCATCGGCCCGGCCGTAGGGCTGGAGGGGGCGGCGCTGAACTACTACGAACTGGCGCCCGGCGATAGCTTCGCCTTCGGCTACCACGCCCACAAGACACAGGAGGAGATGTTCTATGTCATTGAGGGAGAGGCCGTCTTCGAGACCGAGGAGGGGACCGTGACCGTAGGCGCCGGCGAGGCGGTGTACTTCTCGCCCGGCGAGTACCAACGCGGGGTCAACGAGGGAGACGAGCGAGTGGTCGCGCTCGCGCTGGGATCGCCCGCCGAGAGCGGCGAGACGGAAGTTCTCCGGGAGTGTGCCGACTGCAAGGAGCGCACCGTCCAGCAGTTCGAGCGCGCCGAGGAGGGTGAACTCGTGACCCTTTGTGTGGACTGCGGCGCGGAGACCGGGCGCTTCGACTGAGCGGCTGCTGGAGTCTCTCTACGCCCGGAACGTAGGAGTTCAACAGGACGCGCCCGCGAGGGCAGTGTCGAAGCCCTTTTGAGACGACCGGAGAAATCGGATTGCATGGAGATAGAGCGGGAGACGCTCGTCGAGATCGTGACCTCCGCGGGCGCAGTGCTCCTGTTCGTCGTCGTGCTATTCGTTATCGGCGTCCTGTTCAACGATAACGGGGGATTCAATCAGTCAGGCGCGCTCGCGCTCGTCGGCGCCATCGTCGGTTTCATCCTGCTGATGTCCGCCGTCGCCTTCTTCCTCTCGACCCGGTAGGGCGGCGGCGTACGCCGCTAGCGGGTGGCCCTCGCGAGATTCGTCGGGCTCCAGCAGGCCGTACTCGGCGAGGCTTTCGAAGGTGGGCGGCGGATAAACTGAGGCGCCGTCGGCCAGCCGTTCGGTGGTGTAGGTGAACGCTTTGCCGTGGCGGCCACAGAAGTCGCGTATCCGCTCCGGGTCCAGCCCCAGTGCCGCGAGGAAGCTCACGAGCGTGAACCGCTCGTCAGGCTCCAGGGATTCCCCCGCGAACGCTCGGCGATGGAGCCGCCTGATAACCGGCGGGAACGCCTCCCGATCGACCCGGTCGATGTCGTCCGGGTAGTCTGCCCCCGCCAGCGACCGCCGGAGTTCGGCGACCGCGCCCGCCAACGGCTCGGCAACCGCCTCCGGCACGGATAGGGGCAGGCCGTCGGCGACCCGGCGCTTGACGGCCTCCCGGAGCAGGACGTACAGCTCCCCGCGCTCGACCCAGACGGTCCCGTCAGCCAGCTCCCGGGTGGCCAGTCGCCAGTCCGGCCCATCCGGCGAGAGCCGGAGGTATGACTCCACGGCGACCCGGACACCGTCGTCTGTGCGGGTCACATCACCTCCGAGGTCGAACTCCCGGAGCAGCGCCTCCAGGCTCATCCCGTCGGGGCGGTCCTCACGATCGTCGGCGACGAACCGCTCGTGGGCGGTGCGGGCCTCGCTGGCGGCGTACTTATCTACGGCGCCGGGGGTATCGAGCAGCGACACCAGCACCCGAGCGACCGGGTATGACAGCAGTTCAGTTCGGTGGTCGACGGTTCCTTGGGCGGCCACCGACCCGTCCAGCAGCGCCTGGCGAACCCGGTCGCGCCCGCGAGCGACGACCGCCTCCTCGCGGTGGATGACGTCCACCAGGTCCACGCCCGCCTCGCTGACCGCCTCTCTGGCGGCGTCGGTGAACGGATAGCGGGCGTGTCGCGCGTTCATACATCCTCGACTCCGAGGGGAGCCGGTTAAGCGCCGCGGTCGCTTCGTGGAATGGACGTTGCGGTTACGATCTTCATACTCAGGGATATGTCAGATAAGAATTGTCATTTATCGAGGGGTTTGATCGCTATTCGACAGCGCGCCGGCCCCGATACTCCTCGTCGACTGCGCCTCGAGCACGGTGCTCGCCGCCTCCCGCAGCCACGGAGCTTACTGATCATGACCGGGAGAGCCGGTGGTCGGGCGGCCGACGGCGCCCATCGACGCCTCAGTAAACGGGATGGCTGTGCCCGATACGGACGGGGAGTACGTCTACGTCGACGCCGCTTACGCGGAGCAGTACGGCTACGACGTCCCTTCGGCGTTGGTCGGGCAGGACTGGCGGCCGCTGTACGACGAGCAGGGAACGGGACGCACCGGTCGGGGGGGGCGATGATGGCGCTTCACGAGGAGGGTGAGCGGCGCAGCTACTCCGTCGGGGAAGTGGATGACGGGACTGTATCCAATTAGGAGCGGACGCTGGCGGCCTCCGAGAACAGTCTCCTCGTCGCCGCCGATAATCCCGGTATTGGCCCAGAGAAGATCAAGCGAGTGTTTGAGGACGGCCACGTGAGTATAGAGAACGGCACCGGATTGAGGCTGAACACCGTCGACTCCACTGCGGAGGCCACAGATGGCGTCTGCGAGCGACCGATTTCGAGACCGGGATGCGTGCTTCGAGATTGCGCTAGAGGGCCAGTAAGAATATACGACTGGAGCGGCGAACCAAACCACCGTCAGATGTCCTCCCCCGACGGTCTCCGTGTCCTCGTGGTCGACGACGAGCCCGAGGTGACCGAGGCCTACGCCGTCTGGCTCGGCGACCGCTACGAGGTGCTGACCGCCACCGGCGGGGAAGAGGCGCTGGATCTGATCGACGAGAGCGTCGACGTCGTCCTGCTTGACCGCCGGATGCCGGAGCTCTCCGGGGACGAGGTGTTGGAGCGGCTGGCTGAGCGCGACGTCCACCCCCGGGTAGCGATGGTAACGGCGGTCGACCCCGGTTTCGACATCCTGGAGATGCCCTTCGACGACTACCTGACGAAGCCGGTCACTAGCGATGAGCTCGTCGAGACCGTCGACCGGCTGGCTTCGGTTGCGGAGTACGACGAGCGGAGCCGCCGGCTGTTCTCGCTGGCCCAGAAGCGGGCTGCTCTCGAGTCGGGAAAGACGGCGACGGAGCTGGCCGACAGCCGGGAGTACGCGGAGCTGACCGACCGTATCGCCCGACTTCGTGAGACGCTCACCGCTGACATCGCCGACGCCGACACCGAGACCGTGGAGATGCTGTTCCGGGAGCTCTCCGCCGGACCGAACAACTGATACCGTCCGGTGCCGTCGCCCAGCGCGTGCCGCGGTTCGACTACCCCTGCCCGGACTGCCGGACGGCCAACAGCCTCCATGACCCGGACTGCACGTTTGACGGCATCCCCTGGCCGGAGATAGAGCGCGCCTACGTGGACGTGCTGGCGCCGCTTTCGGCCCGTCCCCGAAGTCGCAGCGAGCTCCAGGAAGCGGTCGGGACGTGGGACCGGCTCCACCGGGACGCGCTCGGCCGGCTGGTGCGTGAGCAGCGCGTCGAGGAGACCGCCTCCGGCCGGCTGGAGCTTCGCTCGCCGGCGGAGTTCCGCGAACAGGTATCGGTCCCCTCTCAGGAGCCGCTGGCGACCATCTACGAGAAGGGGTCGGTCCACGGCGCCCACGATAACAGCGTGTTCGGGCTGATTGCCTACTACGAAATGGTGGGGCTCACCTGGCCCGAGACCCGCGAGCGGGTCGTCGAGTGGCTCCACGAGTCTGGCACCTGGGACCGGGGTGGGTTCGAGGAGGCATCCCCGGAAGAGCTGGTCGACTCGAAGCGACACGTGTACGAGCAGGGATACGGCTGGAAGGAGAAGGCCCGCGCCGCAAAGGCGGTCATCGATCGGCGGCTCTAATTGCTCTGGATGCGCGGCGCCAGCATGTAGACGACGGTGCCCTTGCCCTCGGCGATCTCGAACTCCAGGCGGACGGGGAACTCCTCGCCGAGGTCCAGCGACACCTCAGCGTCTGTCGGAATGGCCTTGTTCATCTGCTTGAGGTAGTCCAACGAGAACAGCGAGTGAGCCTCCCCGGGGGCGATGTGGATGAGATCGTCGCTGGTGAGCTCGAAGTGGACGTCGTCGGTGTCCCCCTCGGCATCGACGTAGAACAGCTCCTCGTTGGCGTCCACCCCCAGCGCGATATGATCGGACACCATGTCCGCGGCCTTCACCGCGCGGGCGATGTCACGCCCCTCGAGGACGACCTGGGCCGGCAGATCGAGGTTGAGGCTGTCCTCGTCGGGCTCCTTGCGGATTGAGTCCGGGTCGATAAGCGCGAGGGTGCCCTCCAGCCCGTCGATGGTGACGTGGAGCTTGCGTGTCTCCTCGTCGAGTTCCAGCTCGATGAGCTGGTCGGAGTCGGCCATCCCGACGAACTCCTCCAGTCGGTCGAGGTCGACGCCGATGACGCCGCCGTCGGTCTCGTAGGACTCGAACGCGCTCGCCGATAGCGACAGATCGACCATCCCCACGTTCGCGGGATCGACCGCGCGTATCGTGAGTTCGTCCTCGTCGAGGCGTATCTTGCACTCGTCGACCAGCACGCTCACGGAGTCGAGTGCCGCCTGGAGCGTCCCCGAACTCACGATGGCCCTGAACATAGCGGTCGGTTCCGCCCGACGGGATAAAAACACTGTTCTTCGGCCCGCCTGCGCCCGACGACGGCTACGCCCGTTCGTCCAGCGCGTCGGCGACGAGCCGGCGCTCGGCCCGCCGCAGCAGGTCCGAGGCCGTCGACGTCGCACAGTCCAGCCGGTCGGCCACCTCACCAGTGCCGCCCCCGCGGGGGAGGGCGTAGTAGCCCGCCGCCCAGGCCGCTTGAAGTGCCTCCCGCTGGCGATCGCTCAGAGCCGGGCCGTCGTCGCGGCTGTAGGTCCCCGTTCGGAGCACCTCCACCTCGATACTCGCGGGGAGTGCCTCCAGCGCCGCCGTCAGTTCGTCACTCTCCCCGACCATCGTCTGCCGGACGGTCTGGTCCTCGCGCAGTTCAACGGGCGGGACGACGAGAACGGAGTCCCGGTCCAGCGCTTCCCGGTAGCCGGCCTCACGGTCGCGCAGCGCCGTCCGGACGTACACGTAGAAGCCGCCGTTGTCGTCGGCCTCGGTGGTCCACTGCTCGACCTGCGGGAGCGCCGCCAGCCGCTGTTCGTAGGCGTCCCGGTCGCCGTCGGCGTGCAACAGCAGTGCCGTCAGGTCGTCCCATACGTCGTGTTCGAGAACCACCTCGCGACTGATGACAGGGGACTCGCAGACCAGCGCGTGCATCGGGTGGAGCGCCGGCTCAGGAACGTGCAGTGCGACGCGGGCCGTGTGCATACCTGCCCTTGGGGTTATTGGTCAATAACTGCCGGGTCAGGGCCGCTCCGGGTCGACGGCGTGGAGTAACACCTCGTGGTCCGACTCCAGGGGCCGTTCCAGTATCGCCTCCGGACGTTCCAGCAGCCGCCGGAACAGCCACGCCGACAGCCGCGCCTTCGGGTCGCTCGACGCCTCGAAGACGTCATACAGCCGCTCCATCGACTCCGTCTCCATGTAGTAGTGCAGCACCTGCCGCCCGTCGCCGGGGCCCAGCAGCAGCGACTCGCTGTACATCCGTTCCTCCGCGAGGATGTCCGTGTTGTCCTGGAATCGCTCGCTCAGCGAGGTGGACCGCTTGAGCCAGTTGATCACGTCCAGCGCCCGCGCCGTCAGCCGGCTGACGGCGCCTGCCCGCAGCGGGATCGCGACCATCGCTACCTCTACTAGGAGTTCGTCACCGGCGACTGGTGCCACCAGCCCCCGGCCGCCGCGTTCCTCGTACCACGCCTGGCGGTCTGGGTGGGTGGCGACGACTACCCGCCGGTGGCCGGCGACGCCGTCGGCTCGCACCGTCGGCTCGCCGCCGAGCAGTTCCCCGAGCCCCGCGTCGAACAGCGGGGACTCCCGGATCGCCCCGGCCGGGTCGGTCCACGGCGTCGCCCGGTCGTCGACGACCTCAACGTACCACACCAGCCCGCCCGGTTCAGGGTCGCCATCGTCGAGGAACAGCGTACAGAGGTTCACGCCCTTGACCGGGAGCAGGTCCCGGACGCTCCCCTCGGGCTGCTCGTGCGCCCATCCTGTCATCAGATCCCGGACCGCGCTGATCGCCCCCTCGCCGATGTCGTAGCGCACGGCTAGCGCGTCGAAGGCGTCGATGCCGCCGCGCGGCCGCTTCGCGTTCCCGGCCCGCTCTCCCTGCGTTCCCATACTCGACAGCCGGCCGCGACCGGCCTGGGGCTTCGGGCGGCAACGTCCGCGTGTTTATACCGCCCTCCACCGAGGAGAGGTCCCTAGCTCAAAGCCCGCCGTAGCGGAGGTACACCATGACCAGTACCAACACGAGCTGGAAGATACCCTGGACGCCGCCGAGCTTGGCGTTCTGCTGACCGATGGCGCTGATCACCCCCGCGTCGGGATTAGCCGAGGTCATCTCCGTGTATATCCGTATCTCGCCGGGCAGCAGGAAGCCGAATCCCTGGACTGAGAGCACGGTGACGATGGCGAGCGCGACCAGCACCAGGGGACTGGTCATCTGCAGTTGACCGACCGTGAGTCCCGCCCAGGCCAGCGAGCCGACCGTGACGACGGCGAACAGCGCCTGCCAACGCCGGTCCAACCAGGTGTCCAGCCGCCAGCCCAGCAGTAGGATGATCGGTATCAGGTTGACCGCCGTGAACAGCGCCAGCCACGGCCCGGCGTTCTCGAACAGCCCCAGCCGCTGGGCTAGGGTGATGCCCGTCGCGATGCTGACCAGCGCCAGCGACGGCAGCAGGAACGTCGTCTTCGGCGTGAGCCGTCGGAAGACGGCGGCGCTCTGCTCCTCGTTCAACCCTCCGACCACCGGGCCCAGAACGGCGCCCATGAACAGGTCGATACCCGTCCACAGTATCCCCGCCATCACGTGGATGTATGTGTGTTGCTGGAAGGTGGCGCCGACGAACGAGTAGACGAGCGCCGCGACCGCGACCGCGACGACACCGGCGGCGAACGCCGGATTCGCGCGCCGTCCCATCCCGCTGATTGTCCCGCGGACGGTCGTCGTGGACATGCCTCGCATCCACCGGAGCGCTCCTGTTAAACCCACTCCTTAGTAATCGGAAAACGACATGTAGGTATCCCGATCATCGAGCAGAACGTCTGAGCCGCCGATCGAAACCGTCACCGACGCCCCTTTCAGCGTCGGCAGCCTCCCGACGGGTATGGACGCACTTTCGCCGCTCGCGCTCGGTACGAGCACGTCGATAACCCTGGTGAGAGCGTTGTGACTCACAAGGACGACTACTACAACTATTCCTCCCGGCCTGTTGTGCCTACTA
>CAZLOO010000069.1:0-9365 GCA_964561055.1 uncultured Halobacteriales archaeon | reverse complement strand
GGCATGATCGGCCTCGCCGGTTGTGGCGGCGACGGCGGCGATGGCGGCGACGGCGGCGATGGCGGCGATGGCGGCGACGGCGGCGACGAGCGGAACGTCCTCCGGATGATGGCGACCGGGTCGATCCAGACGCTCGACCCCATCAACGCGAAGGGATCGGGCGCCGGCTACGACCAGTACGGCCGCTCCATCATGGAGTTCCGCAACGGGCTGTATCCGCCCGAGCCCGCACTGGCCGAGGACTACTCGATGTCCGACGACGGCCTCACCTACACCTTCGACCTGAAGGAGGGAGCGACATTCCACGACGGGTCGGAGTTCACCGCCCAAGACGCCGTCTACTCCTACCGGCGGTTGGCCGGCTCCGAGAACTCCCGCAACCGCGACGATATCATCGGTGACACGATGACCATCGAGCACGAGCGGGACCCCGAGCGGACGGACCCGGCGGACGAGGCGACGCTGGCGGACTACGTCCCCGAGTCGCTGGCGGTCGAGGCTGTCGACGACTACACGTTCCGGTTCACGCTGCGCTCGCCGTTCCAGTACACCCTGTTCCAGATCGCCGGCGGCGCGTTCGCCGTCCTCCCGGAGAACGCGGTCGGCGACATCCAGGGCTACGACGGGGAGTACAGCTACAACGAATTCTTCAGCACGGAGGGTGACGGCCCCACCTACGCCGGGCTCGGCCCGTTCCAAGTCGACTCGTGGACGAAAGGGAGCCAGATACAGCTCTCGGCGTTCGAGGACTACTACGGCGAGGGGCCACAGCTCGACGGGATCACCTACACCGTGGTCACCAGCGGCAACACCCGGGTCCGCCGGTTCCGGAACGGCAACGCTGACATCCTCGAGGGCATTCCCACTTCCGCGTTCAGCCCCGACAGCGTCTCCATCGAGGAGACGAAGGGGAGCCGCGAGGTCGGGACCTACACGTTCGACGACGGGACGGAGGTGAACTACGGCCAGATTCCGGCACTAGAGACGGAGTACCTCGTGTTCAATACGCTGGAGGTACCGATCCCCGTCCGGAAGGCGTTCGCCTACGCGATGAACCAGCACGACATCGCCGAGAACGTCTACAAGGGGGTGGCCAAGCCCGGCTACCACATCACGCCGCCGGCACCCTATCCGACCTTCGAAGAGGGAGTTTCCAGCACTGAGACCTATGACCGCCACGCCGAGTCGGGCTACCAGTCGATCACGGAGTACGGCGCCGACGGCTACCCGTACGGCTACGCCGAGACCCGGCTGGAGGACGCCCGCGCCGTGATGGAGGATGAGGGCTACGGGCCCAACAACCGCTACTCCATCACCGCCACCACCATCACCGGCAGCAGCGCCTACGCCTCCGTGTTTACCCGGCTGCAGTCGAAGCTCCGGTCGGCGTATATCGACGTGAGCATCGAGGAAAGTGAGTTCGGCACCATCATCAGCCGCGCTATCTCCGGGGACATGGAGGTGTTCGCGCTCGGCGACGGGATGGAGTATCCCGGCCCACAGAACTTCCTGCGGTTCCTTTTCGGTGGCAATCCCGCCACCCAGTTCACCCGGTGGGGCGCCGAGGGGAGCTTCCACGACCCGGAGGTCCGTGAGACGACCATGCAAGCCTGGCAGGAGAACTACGCGGCCGACGGCGCCACCCAGGAATCGCGCAATCGGGCGTTCCAGGTCGTCGAGGAGGGCAACTGGGCCTCCGTCCAAGAGCTCCCGACGGTTCACCCGGTTGCTCAGCGGCTCTGGCACCCCGACGTCGACATCGAGATGTACGGCGTCATGGAGAACCAGACGTTCGAGGATGTCACCCTGAACCGGTAGGTCAGCACCGCGCGGCCATCGAGCCGTAGTATGATAAACAGTCCAACTGTAGGCACGTTATGGACGGCGACGGAGGGGTTGTGAGCCGGTGAGCAGGCTCACCTACCTCGGGAAGCGACTGCTAATGAGCATCCCGGTCGTGTGGGTCGGCACCACGATGACGTGGGCGATCATCTTCATGGGGCCGGTCGACCCCGCTTCCCGGCTGCTCAGCGAGGGCCAGGTGCGCAACCCCGCCGCCTACGAGGCGGCACAGGCCCAGCTGGGGCTGGACACGCCGCCGCTGCAGCACTACCTCGAGTGGATGACGAATCTGATCACCTTCGACCTGGGCCGGACGTGGCTGCTGTACCAAGGGTCGAACGTGAACGCGCTGATCATGGATTTCCTCCCGCGGACGCTATGGCTCGGGTTCTGGTCGGTGCTCGTGGCGGTGTTGGTCGGCGTCCCCCTGGGGTTCTACGCGGGGATGCGCTCGAACACGGTAGCGGACTACGTCGCTTCGATGGGGGGAATCGTCTGGCGGGCGATGCCGAACTTCTGGCTGGCGATCATGCTGCTGGCAGTGCTGAGCAACTCCGAGGCGATTCTATTCGGCTTCGACTGGCAGGAGTGGTTGGTGCCCCTCGACGCGCTCAGCGGGAGCCCGGACATGTCCCGTATCGGTACCGTCGACGGCTTCCTCGCGGCGACCAAGAAGGTGCTGCCTGCGGCGTTCGTGCTCGGGTCGGCATCGATGGGCAACGAGATGCGCATCGGCCGAACGGCCGTCCTCGAGGTGAAAAACGAGGACTACGTCGACCTCGCGAGGGCCAAGGGCGTCTCCGACCGCGCGCTGGTCTGGAAACACATCCTCCGCAACGCGCTGATCCCGCTGGTCCCCATCATCACCAGCGAGGCGTTCCTCCTCATCGGGGGGTCCGTGCTCGTGGAGACGGTGTTCGGAATCAACGGTATCGGCTTCCTGTTCTACCAGGCGGCCATCCAAGGGGACCTCCCGCTGGTCGGGACGCTAATGTACGTCTTCATCCTCATGATCGTCGGCATCAACCTGTTACAGGACCTGTTGTACACCGTGATAGACCCGCGCGTCGGACTGGAGGGTGACTGAAATGGCACGACGAACGGAGGCACGGCGCTCCGGATCCACCGTCCTCCCGACCGGCTCCCCGGCGCTGGTATGGGGGGGTGTCGCGGTGCTGCTGGTGGCGCTCCAGGCGGGGGCGCTCGGGACGTTCCTGTTCGGTCTGCTGGCCGACGCCGTCGGTGTGGTGCCAGCTGTCGGGCCGCTGGAGCCGGTGGTCGGCTGGCTGGCGGGCGCGCTGAGCGGCCTCCAGTCAGCCGCCAGAGGGGTGCCGACGCTGCTCTCACGGGAGGTGATACCCAACGCCGGCTACTGGAACGGGCAGCGCTGGGTCGGCACGTTCCTGGGGCTGGAGCCAGCGCTGGCCTGGGCCGTCCGGGTGGTCGCCATCTACGCGTACTCCTTCATCGTCGCCGGCTGGGCGGTGCTGGGCTATCGGCTGTATCGCCGGGAGTACCGCACCGCCGACTGGACGCCCCGCGACAACATGATCGACCGGTTCCGCTCGCACGGCTGGGGGCTGTTCGGCCTAATCGTCGTGTTCATGTTCGTCGTGATGGTCGTGTTCGCGCCGGCGCTGGGCCCGACCACCGTCGACAAGAACATGCGCAACTCCTACTCCAACGAGTTCCAGTACTACGACGAGGAAGCTGGCAGCGTCGAGACGATCATCGTCGGCGAGGCGAACCTCGCCTCCCAATCCCGCGGGGACAACGAGAACCGGGTGCTCCCAATGCAGTACGACAGCTTCGGCCGGTTCCACCCGTTCGGGACCCTCCCGACGGGGCGTGACCTGTTCACCTTCATCGCGGCCGGCTCGCGTATCTCGCTGGTCATTGGCCTGCTGTCAGTCGGGCTAAGCGCTACCCTCGCCACCTCGCTGGGGCTGGTCAGCGCCTACTACAAAGGGCGGATCGATCTCGGGGCCGTGCTGGTGTCCGACGCCGTGATGGCGATGCCTCAGTTGCTGTTGTTGATCATGCTGACGGCCGTGCTGTCGGACACGTGGGTGGCGGACGTGTACAGCGGGGGGTTCGTGCTGGCGCTGATCTTCGCGTTCACCGCCTGGACGTATATGTGGCGCTCGCTGCGCGGTCCGGCGCTGCAGGTGTCCGAGCGCGAGTGGGTCGACGCTGCTCGGAGCTTCGGCCAGCGCCCGCTGACGGTGATGCGCCGGCACATGCTGCCGTACATCACCGGTTACCTGCTCATCTACGGCTCGATGACGCTGGGAGGGGCCATCATTTCCATCGCCGGGCTGTCGTATCTCGGGCTGGGGGTCGCTCCGCCCACCCCGGAGTGGGGGCGGGCAATACAGCTCGGCCAGGAGTACGTCAACACCGGTTCCTGGCATATCTCGCTCATCCCGGGGGCGCTGATCACGCTGGTGGTGACCGGGTTCAACGCGCTCGGCGACGGCATCCGTGACGCCATCGACCCTCGCTCGGACGCGGCTGACCAGGGTGGCGCCGGTCGGGGTGGTGGGGCGTGAGCGAGCCGCTGCTGGCCGTCGAGGACCTACGGGTGGTGTTCCACACGGAGCACGAGACGATTCACGCCGTCGATGGTATCTCCTTCGACATTCGTGAGGGTGAGACGGTCGGGCTCGTCGGCGAGAGCGGCTCCGGCAAGAGTGTCACCGCCCGCTCGGTGCTCGGGCTGGTGGAGTCGCCCGGCGTCATCGAGCAAGGAGCGATACGCTACCGCGGGACTGACCTCACCGAGGGCCGGTGGGACGACTACCGCGGGGACATCGCCATCGTGTTCCAGGACCCCTCCAGTTCGCTCAACCCGGTATACACCGTCGGCAATCAGATAACGGAGGCGCTGCGCATCCACCAAGGGCTGCGCGGTCGCGAGGCGACCGAGCGGGCCATTCAGCTCCTGGAGGAGGTGGGCATCCCGGACGCCGCCCGCAGGGTCGAGGAGTACCCCCACCAGCTCTCGGGAGGGATGCAACAGCGGGCGGTGATCGCCATCGCGCTGGCGTGTGATCCGGACCTGCTGGTGTGTGACGAGCCGACGACGGCGCTGGACGTCACAATCCAAGCCCAGATACTGGAGCTGCTGGACGAACTCCAACGCGAACAGGGACTGTCGATACTGTTCATCACCCACGACATGGGCGTCATCGAGGACGCTACCGACCGAGTGAACGTCATCTACGCCGGGGAGATCGTCGAGCGGGCGCCCACCGAGGTGCTGTTCGCGGATCCGGCCCATCCCTACTCGCGGGCGCTACTGGAGAGCATCCCCGGCCGGACCCCGCCGGACCAGCGGCTGCCGGCGATCGAGGGGGAGGTCCCCACCCCGACGGGGCCGGCCGAGCAGTGCCGGTTCGCGCCGCGCTGTCCGGACGAGTTCGGCGACTGCACGCGGGTCCACCCGGAGCACGTCTCCGTGGGCGAGGACCGCTCGGCGGCCTGCCTGCTCCACAGCCCCGCCTACGAGGAGGGACGCCGATGACCGCCAGCGAGAACTCCCCGCTGCTATCGGTCGAGGGGCTGTGCACCTACTACGAGGACGACTCCATCCTCCGGTCGGCACCGCCCGTACGGGCGGTGGATGGCGTCACCTTCGACATCCGGGAGGGTGAGACGCTCGGGCTGGTCGGGGAGTCCGGCTGCGGGAAGACCACCCTCGGGCGCACCATCCTCGGGCTGGAGACGGCCACCGACGGCACCGTCGTCTCGAAGGGCCGGAACGTGACGGAGCTGGGCCGCGCGGAGCGGCGGGAGTGGCAGCGCCGGGTAGGGATGGTGTTCCAAGATCCACAGGAGAGTCTCAACGACCGGATGACGACCGGCGAGATCATCCGCGAACCCCTGGAGGCCCATGACTGGCCGTTCCTGACGGCTGCCGTCGAGGGGGGTGACGCCGAGGTGCGCGGCTCGAAGGTCACCCGCGCCGATGACGGGGAGACCCCTGACATCACGGTCCGAGTGACGGGCGACAGCGCGGAGGTACGCGTTCGCGAGGCACTCCCGCTTGAGGCCGAAGACGTCTCGGCACGCGGGGAGGGTTCGACGGTGACGGTGAGCGTCGAGCGCTCGAAGAAGGAGATGCGCCGCGGGCGGGCGTTCGACCTGCTGGAACAGGTAGGGCTCTCCGAGGAGCACTTCTACCGCTACCCCCACCAGTTCTCCGGCGGCCAGCGCCAGCGGATCGGCATTGCCCGCGCGCTCGCGCTGGAACCGGAGTTCCTCGTGCTCGACGAGCCAGTGAGCGCGCTGGACGTGAGCGTCCAAGCCCGCATTATCAACCTGCTGGAGGACCTCCAGGACTCCCTGGGGCTGACCTACCTGTTCATCGCCCACGATCTCAGCGTGGTGCGTCACATCGCCGACGAGGTGGCGGTGATGTACCTCGGAACCATCGTCGAGCGAGGACCGACGGAGGAGGTGTACACCGACCCGAAACACCCCTACACCGTGTCGCTCCTGTCGGCCATCCCAGGAAGCGGGTCGCCGTGGAAGGGTGAACGGGTGACACTGCGGGGCTCCCCGCCTAGCCCGCGGGACCCCCCGAGCGGCTGCCCGTTCGCCACCCGGTGTCCGGCGAAGATCCGTCCTGACGGCTGGGACCTCTCGGAGGAGACCTGGCGGGCGCTGGACGAGCTACGCGTGGTGTTCCGCACCCGGGCCCGCTCGGAGCGATCGCTCCCGGAGATACTGAAGCGGGCCGTCGGGATGGAGGTTGCCGGCCGGGAGCTGTCGGCCATCGTCGAGGACCTGCTGGAGGGGCTGGAGTACGGCCCCGAGGTCGAGGCGGTCGTCGACGAGGCGGTCGACCTCGGGCGCGAAGGGCGGGATCGCGAGGCAGCCGAGCGGCTTCAGGAGGCCTTCGGCTCGCGATGTGACGAGGAGGCGCCCGACGCCCACGAACATGCGCGCGGCGAGAGCCGGTGTCTCCGCAACGAGAGCGGCTACAAGGGCGTCCGGGAGACGGTCGCGGCCCGCGAGCGCGGCAACAAATAGCTGCCGCTCGCGGCGAAGTCAGGAAGTGCTGAACCGGCGGTTCCGAACGGGACGAACGTCGGGAGAGAGGTCCTGTCGAAGCTCAGATGACGCGGGACTGACCGCAGTTCTCCCTCCACAGAACAACTCCGGCTTAACCCGGTGTTCAAGTGCGATGCTGGCTAAGAAACCGTATGAGCCAGGTGACGAGACGGATCGTGCGGGAACTACACGACGAGCCACATCTCGAAGGTCGGCGAATCACCGTCCAGTTCGTCAAAACACGGGTGGAGGACCGCGGCCTCGAACCGCGGACGGTCGCCGACCGCCACGATATCGACGTGGCTGATGTCTACCGCGCGCTTACGTACTACCACGACAACCCTGAAGAGATGCGTGCGGTCGAGCGCCAGCGTGAGGCAGCAGCCGAGGGCCACGAGCACCTGACCACCGATCCTGACGACGTCCGCGACTGATGGCGTATCGAATCCTCGCAGACGAGAACGTCGAGCGAGCGACTGTCAACTATCTTCGAAAGCTCGGTCACGATGTCGAGCGACTCGACAACATCGCCGAACTCGGATTGGGTGCCGAGGACGAATCAATCGCTCGATACGCTCGTGAAGACGACCGGTTGATCCTCACACAGGACGACGATTTCTTCACAGAACTGGATATCGAGGACACAGCAGGCATCCTTTTTTCAGCGGGACGGAACCCTGTCAACCCACGAAGTGGGGAACGCCGTTCACGAGATGTCGCAGTATCTCGACCAGTCCGACATCACTCTCGAATACGTCAGCAGTGACTGGCTGTGAGAAACGTAGTAACTATGCAGTTCATCGCCGACAGCGATGCGTGATTCCGTCCGTAGTCCGCATCCGGACGTAGAATAGGCATTAGAGCACGTAAATGTGGAGGACATCCGGAGAATTGCTGACAACGTAACCCCAGAAGACGGTACGTTCGTTTAACGCACGTTTCACGCCGGTGATCAGATGACGCGGTTCTGGAGGTAGTCCAGGTGTTTCGCGTTGTACACGATTTGTACCTCCTCGGCCGCGGGCGAGCCGATGCAGGTGAGCCGGACCATCTTCTCCTCGACCTCCTCGTCGGAGAGGATCTGCTGCATGTCCATGTCGATCTCGCCCTCCGTGACGATGGCCGCGCAGTTCGCGCAGGCGCCGGCCCGGCAGGAGAACGGCCAGTCGTATCCCTGGGCCTCGGCGGCTTCCAGGATATACTCTCCCTGATTGACGTCCAGCGTGCCGTAGTCCTCGTCGCCCAGGCCGGCGTCGGCGGCCTTCTCGAAGAGGTCGTCGTCGTCCATGTCCCAGCCGTGGTCATCCAGCACTTCGTAGTTGAGGTATTCGACAGTGGGCATCATAGATAGGTTCGGCCGCCACCCTGTTAGACCTTGCTGTTACGGCTCGTCGTCCGCCGAATCGTCGGACAGGGCGGCTACACGAACGGAACGAACCGGAACACGAGGTACGCTGCCACCGTCGCTACCGCGGGGACGACGTTCTGGAGCACGAGCACTCGGGCGGTGGTCGCCGGCTCGAACAGGTCCGCCGCAGAAGGGAGGTCTTCGGGCTCCTCCTCGCCGATTGGCGTGGGGTCGCCCGGCGAGGGGGTGGCGCTACCACCGCCACCGACAGTGGGGGCGTCCTCTGCGTCGGCCGCCAGCGCTCCCGGAGAGGCGCTGGGAGTGTCGCCCCCGAGCGCGTCGGAAATGGTCGTCGTCCGAGT
Organism: uncultured Halobacteriales archaeon; assembly: GCA_964561055.1. GTDB lineage: Archaea > Halobacteriota > Halobacteria > Halobacteriales > Haloarculaceae > CAZLOO01. Next base: position 755 of record CAZLOO010000069.1, on the reverse strand, counting down.
GGCCCGGCCCCAGCCCAGCCCGACGATGCTCATCGTGGCGATGACGACGAAGCTGGCGGGAATACCCAGCGCCGACAGTATCGTCACCAGCGTGGAGCTGACGATCGCGACTACCAGCGCCGCCAGCAGCGGCATATCCGTCAGATCGTTCCCGACTGTGTCCATCGTCCGGCGGGCGATGGTGAACGCGCCTAGCCCGATAGCGCCGGCGCCGAGCAACACGCCCTCGGTCACCGTGAGGGTCTCGGAGCCGACCAGCGGCCCTACGGCGTTGGCGACGTTCGAGGCGCCGGCGGAGAACGCCATGTAGCAGGCGATACCGACCACGAGGACGGTACCGACGGCCTCGCGGACGGTCGTGTTCGGCCCCAGCGTCACCCTGGGGACGGTCCCGGAGCGGTCAAGCGCGAACAGCGAGCCGTCGGACTGGGTGACGGCGAACGCCTCGACCAACCGAGGATAGAAGTATCGCCCGACGACGCCGCTCACCCAGAAGGCGGCGATGGGGGCGACGATCCACCAGATGACGATCCGGCCCATCACCGCCCAGTTCAGTTGCCCGCTGGCCAGCCCCAGCCCGGCGAGCGCCCCCACCGCGGTCATTGAGGTGGAGGCCGGCACGCCGACGACGTTCGAGAGGAACAGCGCGAACCCGATGAAAAAGAGCACGATGATCGTCACCTCCGGGGAAAACAGCCCCGAGGGGACGATACGCCCGCCCAGCGTCTTCACCACCTCGCGACCGAACGTCCACC
>CAZLOO010000068.1:0-9402 GCA_964561055.1 uncultured Halobacteriales archaeon | reverse complement strand
CGCCACACCCTCCGGACCAGGGGTGGGTGGGGCCGCCGGCTCCACGACCGCTTGCTGACGCTGGCCGACGAGGTCCGCGAACTCGGGCCCGAGGCCGGCCGCAACCGTCTTCAGGCGTTTGAGGGGATCGGCGAGAAGGGCGCCGACCGGCTGTACGCCGCGATGACCGACGGCTACGACCAGCTCGCCGCGGGCAACATCGAGCGGGGCGGGCGCTACACCCGTCGGCTGGCCGAGAGGCTGTTGGAGGAGGTTCGGAAGAACGAGCGCGCGCCCATCGACGAGCCCGTGACGACAGACCTCAACCGACTGATACGGCTCCCCGGCAGCGTCCACGGCGGGAGCGCGCTCGCGGTGACCCCCATCGCCCGTGAGGAGCGCGACGGCTTCGACCCGCTCGTCGACGCCGTCCCGGAGACGTTCACACGCAAGGAGATATTGATCAAATCGTTGGAACCGGAGACGGTCGAACTGAACGGGGAAACACATAACATCTCGGAGGGAGTCAGCAAAATCAACGAGTCGGTGGGGGTGTTCCTCATGGCACGAGGGAAGGCTCTCAAAGTCAAGCCCGAAAAAGAATGAACGTCGACGAACTCCAGTCCGTCCGCAACCGGGAGCGCCAGACCGACAGCCTCCAGCAGTTGTCGGACACGTTCTATCAGGACGCCGGGGAGTTCATCCGAGAACTCAAGCGCGAGCGCTCACGGGTCGCCGGGGAGGTCGAGGATCCGTTCGACTCGACGGACGTACGCCGGCTCACCGACGAAATAAAGACCGCCGAGTCCACCGTCGAGTCGATCTACGAGCGCCGGGTCGGGAAGATCGTGAAGCAGGCATCGCTAGAGGCTGCAGGGATGCCTGCTGACGCCGACGGGCTAACAGCCGAGGAGCTGGAACTGTTCGAACAGCTCGTCGCGGCTATCGAGGACAACCGCGAGCATGTCCTCAAGGGACTGCTCGCTGGTGGTGGCGGACTGGAATGCACCGATACTACCGACACGGCCGAACCTGCAGGCGACCGCCCCCCCTCCGCAACGACCGACACGAGCACAGAGACCCCCGACCGAAGCGGCACAGCAGGCGTCAGCGCCGCCGACGCGATGGGTGTCGGGGACGAGCCGGTGACGGAGGAGGCGGACCGCTCGCGTGTCCCATCCGACGGCGGTTCGGCAGACGACGCCGACACCGGATCCACGAGGGACCTGGAGTCCGAACCGGAGCCAGCCGCGAGCTACCCGGCGCCGGGCGATAATAAATCCGGAGAGATAGAACGTGAGACGGTACGCATCACGGACGACGTGGGCGAGATATACGGTGTCGATGACCGCTCCTACGAACTCTCAAGTGAGGACGTCGTCACCCTGCCGTCGGTGAACGCGGGGCCACTCGTCGAGCAGGGGGCGGCCGAGCGGCTGGACTAGTTTTCAGCCGCTGCCAGCGGCTGTCAATGGTCTCCCACTTAGCGTCCACGGCGAACGGTAGTGCGAACAGCACCGCCACCAGCAGTAACGAGAACACGTCGGCCGACAGCCCGAGCCGTGAGCTGGGGACAATCGAGCCGACGAAGGCCCCGGTATGGGAGCCCGCGACCACGAACAATAGCTGGCGGACGGTCCTGTGGCGGCGGTCGGAGTCGGCAACCCTGGCCACTGCCCGTCTCGCGTCGTCCGACATACCTGGCGTTTCGGCGACCAGGACTTGCCTCCTGCGCTCGCCCAACGTTTTATGCAGCGCCACGGTCAACAACCGGTATGGCTCAATGCGAGATGTGCGGGACGGAGGTGGCGTCACCGACGACCGTCAAGGTCGAAGGGGCGGAGATTGAGGTATGTGATGATTGCACCTCTTTCGGGACGGAGGTCCGCACGGAGTCCTCGTCGGGATCCTCGACAAAGTACTCCACGTCGTCTAGCGGTAGCTCCTCTGGCGGGTCGGGGTCACCCGGAAGTGACTCGTCCAAGGGGTCCCGGCGCCGGCGGGACATGTTCGACGAGATGGAGGAGGTTGCCCAAGACTACGACGAGCGCATCCGCCGGGGCCGGGAATCCGCAGGACTCACTCAGGAGGAGTTGGCCAACGCGCTCAACGAGAAAGCCAGCCTCATCCGCAAGCTGGAACGCGGAGAGGTGCTCCCTAGCGACAGCGTCCAGAACAAGCTCGAGCGGAAGCTAGACATCTCGCTGGTCGAAAGCCCCGGCGGCGACGAGGAGTGGGAGTCGGAGGGCTCGGCCGGAACGACCACCCTCGGCGACGTGGTACGCAGGAAGGACTGACGCTGCGCCCGACGTTCCTGTCATTGGAGTGAGGGCGTAACTGCCAGCCGGCACGGCCCCCCGACAGAGGTTTACCGCTCGCAGTGGCGTGTAGAGTCATGTCCGACGACTGTTCGTTCTTGGAGGACCTAGCAATCGAGTACTCGTTTGGTGACGCCGATCGCGAGCAGCACGCCGCTGACTGGGGGGCCCAGGCGAGGGGAACGGCCGTCACCCCGGACGCCGTGGTGTGGCCCGAGTCCACCGCCGAAGTGTCCGCGGTACTCGCGGCCGCCAACGAGCGTGGGGTACCCGTGACGCCCTATGCCGCCGGGACCAGTCTAGAGGGAAACGCGGTACCGGCCCACCGGGGAATCAGCATGGACGTCACCCGCATGAACGAAGTGCTGGAGGTACGGCCCGGCGACTTCCAGGCCGATGTCGGGCCGGGGCTGCTCGGCGAACGGCTGGACGAGACGCTCGCCGAGTACGGCCTGTTTTTCCCCCCGATGCCGGCCTCGGCGGACATCTCCACCGTCGGCGGGATGATCGTCAACGACGCCAGCGGGATGAAGACCGTCAAGTACGGGGAGGTCGGCGACTGGGTGCTCGGCCTGGAGGCGGTACTAGCCGACGGGACCATCCTCCAGACAGGAGGCCGGGCGAAGAAGTCTTCGGCAGGGTACAACCTGACTGACCTGCTGGTCGGTAGCGAGGGTACTCTGGCGGTCGTCACCCGCGCCACCGTGGAGGTGGAGCGCCAGCCGGCTGCCGTTCGGGGCGGACGGGCCGTGTTCGGGAGCCTCGAGGATGCTACCAGCGCCATCTACGAGGCGCTCGCGAGTGGGGTTGACGTAGCGACCATCGAACTGATGGACGATATCGCTGCGCAGATGGCCAACGACTACGACGACACCGGCCTGCCGGATCAGCCGATGGTGTTCCTGGAGTTTCACGGCGCCCGTGAGTCGGCTGTCGAGGCCGAAGTAGACGCATGCCGCAAGGCGTTCGCCGCCCGCGGCGTCGAGCGCTTCGAGACGGCCGATGGGGAGGCGATGGCCGACCTCTGGCGGGCCCGCCGGGAGATGGCGAGCGCGCTCCAGGCACATGAGGGTGCCGGCAGCCCCCTCCACCCTGGAGACATCACGGTCCCGATCAGCAGGTATGGCGACGTCATCGGCTACGCCAAGCGGCTGGCCGACGAGCACGACGTCGTCATCCCGTGCTTCGGCCACGCTGGCGACGGCAACGTCCACTACGCCGTCTTCGTCGACGCGGAAGATGACGACCAGGTCGCACTAGGTGAGGAGCTGTACGGTCGCATCGTCCGGAAGGCTATCGAATTCGGCGGGACCGCCACCGGGGAACACGGGGTCGGGCTGGGCAAACGGGAGTACCTCGAACTCGAACACGGGGAAAGCGGCGTCGAGACGATGCGTCGGGTGAAGCGCAGCCTCGACCCGAACGACACACTCAATCCCGGGAAGATGTTCCCCGAGACTGCTGAGGGCGAGCGGGTGCGGGCCGGGAACGACTGACCGACGGCGGGACGACTGCGGGGCGACCGCAACCCTTAGATGCGAACCGGGCCGACCTTCGGGTGATGGGTCTGTTCCGGTCGAGCGAGGTCGTCGGCATCGCCGAGGAGACGCTGACGTTCGCGCTCGAGGCCGCCGAGGACAGTCACCCCAACGAGTACATGGGCCTGCTCCGCGGCGAAGAGGCTGCGAAGCTCGGTCTCGACCGGAAGGGAATCGTGCTGACCGACGTGCTCGTCATCCCGGGCACTGAGTCGAACCCGGTGAGCGCGACCGTCAAGACGAACATGATACCGAACGACCGCCGTGCGGCGGGATCGGTCCACTCCCATCCGAACGGGGTACTCCGCCCCAGCGACGCCGACCTACAGACGTTCGGCAGGGGTAAGGTCCACATCATCATGGGCGCGCCCTACGGCCGCCACGACTGGCAGGCGTTCAACCGGGAAGGCCAGGCCCGACAGCTCCCGGTGTTCGACGTCGAGCTCCCCGAAGAGCGATTTTTTGACTTCACGCAGGCGGACATCGACGCGGAATTGGGCGAGGAGGACCGGAGATGACCCGTGTCGTCGCCCAGGGCACCTTCGACATCCTCCATCCCGGGCACGTCCACTACCTCCGGGAAGCCGCATCGATAGGTGACGAACTGCACGTCATCCTTGCCCGCCGGGCGAACGTCACTCATAAGCCGAGCCCAGTGGTGCCGGACCGCCAGCGCCGTGATGTGGTCGCCGCCCTCGAGGCCGTCGACGAGGCCCATCTCGGGCACGTGGAGGATATCTTCGTCCCTATCGAGCGTATCGATCCGGACATCATCCTACTGGGCCACGATCAGCACCACGACGAGGCCGCCATCGAGCGGGCGCTCGCCGACCGGGGCATCGACTGTGGGGTCCGCCGGGCCTCCGCCCGTGAGCCGGCATACGAGGGGGAATTACTGTCGACGGGGACGATAGTCGACCGTATTTGTGAGGAACGGTGTTGAGTCGTTCGGACCGTCCGTAACCTCGGACGGTCGCTTGCGCGTTTCGACACGGTTTTGCCGCGCCCTCGCACACGTACGGTCAATGATAGACGTTGGCATCCTCGGCGCCACTGGCGCCGTGGGACAGCGGCTGGTTGGACTGCTCGACCCCCACCCGGAGTTCGAGATACGCGCGCTCACCGCGAGTGCTGACAGCGCGGGCAAACCCTATAGAGAGGCCGCGAAGTGGCGCGTGGACAGCCCAATCCCCGAGGACGTGGCCGGACTCACCGTCCGTGAGACCGACCCAGACACGATACCGGACGCCGTCGAGCTGCTATTCTCCTCGCTGCCATCCTCGGTCGGTGAGCAGGTCGAGCCGGAGCTGTGCGAGGCGGGTTATGTCGTCTCCTCGAACTCCTCGAACGACCGCACCGCCGATGACGTCCCGCTGACGGTTCCGGAGGTGAACGCCGGTCACCTTGACCTCATCGAGGTTCAGCGCGACCAGCGGGGCTGGTCCGGCGCGCTCGTGAAAAATCCCAACTGCTCTACTATAACTATGGTGCCGACGCTGGCAGCGCTGGACGAGGAGTTCGGCCTCAAGCGGATCAACGTCGCTACCCTCCAGGCCGTCTCAGGCGCGGGTTACTCGGGAGTTACCTCGATGGAGATTATCGACAACGCCGTCCCCCACATCGGCGGCGAGGAGGCGAAGATGGAGTCCGAGTCACGGAAGCTGCTTGGCAGCTTCGACGGCGCCGAGGTTGAGTGGCACACCGCGGACGTGAGCGCGTCCTGCAACCGCATTCCCACGCTGGATGGCCATCTTGAGAACGTGTGGGCCGACCTCGCCGAGGATGCTACCCCCGAGGAGGCCGCCGAGGCGGTGGCGGGCTACCCGAGCGTTGACCTGCCGTCCTCGCCGGAGCCGTTGATCCACGTCTTCGAGGAGCCCGACCGGCCCCAGCCCCGGATGGACCGGATGCTAGGCGGCGGGATGGCAGTTAGTGCGGGCGGATTCGAGGCCACCAGCGGCGGAGTCCGCTACAACTGCCTCGCGCACAACACCATCAGGGGGGCTGCAGGGGCGTCCGTGCTCAACGGGGAGCTCCTGCTGAATGAGGGCTGGCTCTAAGCCGCCGCGGCCGCGGCGCTCTCGCCGACGATGAGTTGGCGGACATCTGCCAGCCGGTCGAACTCCGCGATGACGACCAGCCGGTCGCCCAGTTCCAGCGAGATGTCCTCCTCCGGCAACCCGACCGGCTCCCCGGCCTTCCCGTAGCCGAGCAGGCGGGACCCCCCAGGCAGTTCCAGCTCCGAGAGGGTGTACCCCCGCATGGGCGAGGACTCTGTCACCGTCAGCTCCACCAGCTGGACATCCTGTGCGATGTCTGCGATGGCACGGACGTCACCGCCCATGAGGGCGTTCTTGGCGGCGATAGCGCCCAGCCGCTCGGGGTAAATCACTTCGTCGATGTCCGAGCCGTATTTGCTGAGCACGTATTCCTGGTAGTCCGTCCGCACCCGAAGCACCGTCCGACAGCCATGAGCCTTCCCAATCATGCAGGTGATGAGGTTCGTCATCGGGTCGCCGGTAAGTGCCCCCAGCCCGTCCACGTCCGATAGTCCGACCCCGATGAGCGTCTCCTCAACGGCGCCGTCACCCTCGATGACGCTGTAGCCCTCCCTGCGGAGCTCCTCGACCCGGTCATGGTCGACGTCGACCAGTTCGACGTCGTGCCCCTCGCCGGCGAGTACCCGTGCCGTTCGCCGACCGACGCGGCCTGCACCGACGATAACAAAGCGCATACCTGGCCCGATGCCGGCCGAGCACTTAACCCTGTCCCGGGTGCCGGCAGGCGAACTGCTGGCGACGACCAGACCTACCCAGACCAGGTAGAGATTCCCCTCGATACTCATCGCCCGCTGGAACCAGTCCTGGGACGGCGGGGCAGAGGGGCCTCATCAGCAGGGCCAGGAGGGTCCACCGACAGCGCGGTTTCCGGACCCGTCGTCCGGTTGCTCGGAGGCTGAGGCGGCCTCAGTCCGTCCGCCCGAATTATACCCCCAGACCCCGCAGACGAGGTATGGACGTTACCTTCGAGTTGGAGGGGCCACTGGCCGAGGCGGCCGGCGGGGAACACCATCGACGGGAGTTGTCGCCAGGGACCACCGTCAGGGAGGCGCTGGGGACGCTCGCGGACGGCAACGACGGCCTGCATGGACTCCTGTTTCGGGCCGACGGCTCCGTCCGACCCCACCTGAGGATTAGCGTCGACGGCGAGTCGGTTGAGCGGAGCGGGGAAACGACCGTCGGGAACACCGTCGCCGTCGCTCCGGGGCTGGGGTGCTGATGTCGGGTGTTCCTGGGGTCCGGCCGATAGAGCTGTCTAACACGGCCTTCGAGGGGCTGAACAACGCCTACCTGCTCGAGGGCGAGCCGACAACGCTCATCGACACCGGTGTGGCGGTGCCGGACACCCGCGAGGAGCTGCAGGCGCGGCTGGCCGACCGCGGGTTGGACTTCGCGGATGTCGACCAGGTACTGCTCACCCATTGGCACGCCGACCACGCCGGGCTCGCGGGCGAGATACAGGCCGCCGGCGACGCCGTCGTGCGCGCCCATCCCGCCGACGCTCCGCTCATCGAGCGGCGCGCCGACGCGATGGACGCCAGCGATCAGCGTCAGCGGGAGCTGTTCGAGTGGTGGGGAATGCCCGAGGGGCCCCGCAAGGAGCTGCTCGGATTCTTCGAGGCCACCAGCGACACCCGCGGCGACCCGCCGGACGTGACCCCGATGAAGGCCGGGGATACGATCGAGGCCGGCCGCCATAGCCTTGAGGTGGTCCACCTCCCGGGTCACACCGCCGGGCTGTGTGGGTTCGTGCTCGACTGGCCGGTGCCGGGCTACGGCGGGCCCCGGCGCTCTGACCCGCCCCGACACCTGTTCTGTGGGGACGCCGTTCTCCCGTACTACACGCCGAACGTCGGCGGCGCTGATACCCGCGTCGAGCGCCCGCTGGCGACGTATCTCGACACCCTCGACGGCATCGTCGACGCCGGCTACGCTCGCGCCTGGCCGGGCCACCGGGGGCCGGTCGTGGACCTCGCTGGCCGCGCGGCCGACATCATCGCCCACCACCGCGAGCGCACGGAACGGGTGGTCGGCGTACTCCGAGAACACGGCGCCTGCGACGCCTGGACGGTCGGCGCCCATCTGTTCGGCTCGCTGTCGAACATCCACATTCTCCATGGCCCCGGCGAGGCCGCGGCCCACTTAGAACACCTCGCCGATGCCGATATCGTCAGCGAGGGGCCGACCTACGAACTGCTGGAGCTGGATCCGGACCTGGATCCGCTCTTCCCGGCGGTGCCCGGCGACGGGGACCGCCCCGACCCAGACGGATAGCCCGGGTCGCCAGCACTATGCCTCCGCACGATGGAGCCGTAGCCGATGCGTGTCGCAGCCTTTACTAAGCTTGTCGGCCCGGACGGCGTGGGTCTCGTGGAACGACCCGACCCCGAACCCGGTGCAGGGGAGGCGGTCGTCGACGTCGAGGCCTGCTCCATCAACCGCCACGACCTCTGGATACTGGAGGGGAGCCCCGCGCTGGTCGACAGCGACAGTCTTCCCTTCGTCAGCGGCCTCGATGTCGCGGGCGTCGTCAGAGAGGTCGGCGAGAGGACGGACGCCGAGCCAGGCGATCGGGTCGTGCTCTGCCCTATCGAGACCTGCGGGAGCTGCCGGTTCTGCCACGAAGGGCCCGAGAACACCTGCGAGGAGTTTTCGCTGTACCATGGCGGGTTCGCGGAACAGGCTCTCGTCGACGCCGACCGGCTCGTCACGCTCCCCGATTCGGTCGACATCACCGCCGCAGCCGCGCTCCCGACGGCGTACATGACCGCCTACCACATGCTCCGCCGCGCGGAGGTCGAGCCCGGCGATCTTGTGTTCGTCCCCGGCGTGACGGGCGGCGTCGGCGTCGCGGCCGTCCAGCTAGCCGATGCCATGGGCGCCCGGACGGTGGGGAGCTCCTCGTCAGCGGCGAAGCTCGAACGGGTCCAGGCCCTCGGCCTCGACCACCCGATTGAGGCGGTCGAGGCCGACGCCCTCCGGGGCGCGGTGGCCGATCTGGGCGAGGTAGACATCGTCATCAATCATCTCGGCGGGAGCTATACCGGAGTCGGGCTGGATGTGCTGCGCCGCGGCGGCCGGATGCTGGTCTGCGGGCGTACCGCCGGGGGGACATCCGAGATCGGGGTTCAGGACCTGTACCTCGGCCACAAGCGCGTCGAGGGCAGCACGATGGGTACCCAGCGTGATCTCGAGCGGCTGGTTGACCTCGCTGCGGATGGCCTGGAACCTGCGGTCGACGCGACGTACCCGTTAGCCGAAACCGGAGCGGCCTTCGCAGCGATGCAGGACCGCGAGAGCGTCGGCAAGATAGTCGTCACCCCCGGCGGGTGAGTTAGGAGAGTTCTGCGACTCGTAGGCGGAGGGATGCTCGTATTACGGTCAGGGTTTGTGTTGGATGACTCTGACGGTCCGTAGTAGGGTATAGCTGAAGTCCCGCGAGCGAGCACAGCGAGCGAACGGGCGTGGCGGGATTCGAACCCGCGATCGAGAGGTTAGGAACCTCTC
>CAZLOO010000067.1:0-9652 GCA_964561055.1 uncultured Halobacteriales archaeon | reverse complement strand
TAGACGAACATGACGGCGAATACCGCCCCCAAGGAGGGCGCGCTCTCGGTCGGCCGGCGACGCCATCGTCACCGGGTCTGATATCGTGCGAGTGCTGAGGGTAGGTGGAGGAGGGATCTGGCCCTCGCAGGGTTGACATTGGGCCTAGGAGCATCGCGAGGGGCCGTGATCACTCCTCCCGGAGGCTCGGATGTGTCTGCTGTTCGTCGGGATGTGGCTTGGCGAAGCGATCACGCATCACCGATAGCGACTCCTGCTCACGAAGCTCCCGCTCGTCGTCGTCGATCTCCTCACACCCCGGTGGGAGGTCCCGTCCACGGTCGGTGAAGTAACCTTCGGGCGTGACCCAGTCGTGGTAGAACGGCCGGTCGTCGTCCTCGAGCAGGGTCACCGCGACCTCTGCCCCGTGGCCGGCACAAACGGCCGCTTGGTGGGGTTTCTCGGCGAGCCGGCCGGCCGCGTACAGCCCCTCCACGCCGGTCCGACCGCGCTCGTCGGTGTCTACGAATTCCTTCCCCCGGTCAATGATTCCGACGCCCTCTATCCCGTCGAGATAGCCCGTCTCGTTCTTCGTCGCAGCGATGACGTACTCCGTCCGGTAGCGTTCTCCGGCGTCGGTCTGGACAGTGAATCCCTCCTCGGCCCGCTCGACCCCCGTGACGACCGCCTCCCGGCCCCGTGCCCCGGCGTTTTCGGCCTGTTCGGCCAGCAGATCAAGCAGCTGGCGGCCGTTAACGCCGGCCGGGAACCCCGGAAAGTTCTCGAGGTGGGCGTTCCGCCGGAGGATCGATTCGCCCGAATCGACGACGAGCGTGTCCAGCCCGTAGCGAGCGGTGAACACCGCTGCAGAGCGACCGGCGACGCCGCCGCCGACGATGATGACTTCCTGTCGTTTTATCCGATCGGCAGTCATGAGTCAGTTACTGGCCTCGATTTCGTTCGTGGTCGGCTTCAACCTACGCGTGGGCTACGTGGGTATCGAGCTATACGAGGAGGCCTCGTCATTGGCCGCTACACCCCCCGACCTTCATCTCGCCCGGAGGTGTCGTCCCCATGACGGGGACGGAGCGGAACGGTCTGCGGACCACGGTCGGTGCGTTCGACCTCGGCATCGACTGCGAACACCTCCGCGAGCAGCTCCTCCGTAACTACCTCCTCGGGCGGACCCCGTGCGTAGATGGCGCCGTGCTTCAGCGCGACCATGTGGTCGGCGTAGCGGGCGGCCTGGTCGATGTCGTGCAGCACCAAGACGACCGTAATATCGCTGTCATCCCGGAGCCGCTCGACGATGTTCATCACCTCAAGTTGATGGTGTAGGTCGAGAAACGTGGTCGGCTCGTCCAGCAGCAGGATATCCGTCTCCTGGGCGAGCACCATCGCTATCCACACCAGCTGTTTCTGCCCGCCGCTGAGACTGCCGACCTCGCGGTTCCGGAGGTGCTCGATACCGGCCAGCTCGATAGCTCGGCCGATGGCGTCGCGGTCCGCCTCGGAGAGCCCGTCGAAGAACCCGCGGTGAGGGTAGCGGCCGTGTTCGACCAGCTTCTCGACGGAGATGCTTTCCGGTGAGGTGTTCTCCTGTGAGAGCAGGCCGAGCTTCCGGGCCAGCTGTTTGGTACCGAGGGTCTGGATGTCCGTCCCGTTGAGCAGCACCGTCCCGTCGTTGAGTTCAATCTGGTCCGCCAGGCCCTTCAGGAGCGTGCTCTTCCCGCTGCCGTTCGGCCCGACCAATGCGGTCACCTCCCCCGGCGGCACGCGCAGCGACTCCCCCTTGATCACCGGCCTGTCAGCCGAAGAGTAGCCGATGACCAGCCCTTCGCCGCGGAATTCGCTCGCAGCCTCGTCAGACTCGTGGTCCGGCCGGTGGCCGTTCCCGTGGGCGCCGGGCCGGTCGGCTGTGGATTTGGCCCTGCTTCCGTTTCCGGACGTTCGCTCCCCGTCCATCATATTTCACCCATTCTATCCTGCTTGCGCATCAGGTAGAGGAAATAGGGGCCACCCACGAGCCCGGTGACGATACCGACTGGGATCTGTACGGGGTTCAACGCGAGGCGGGCGCCGACGTCGGCGGCGACCATCAGCGCCGGTCCGACGAACAGGCAGCCAATGACGAGTTTCCTGTAGTCACTGCCAACGATGTTGCGGACCACATGCGGGACAATCAGGCCGACGAAGCCGACGATCACCGCGACGGCGATGCTCGCGGCTGCAGCGAGTACCGCCACGCCGGAGAGCGCGAACCAAACCTTCTCGACGCTCATCCCGAGCGACCTCGCCGTGCTCTCACCGAGTAGGAGGACGTTGAGCTGTCGCGAGCTGATCAACGCCATCAGCATCGCCACCACCGTCCACGGCAGTGCCATCCGGACCTGCTCCCAGTCGGTGCCGGTCAGCGAGCCGGTGGTCCACGGTGACCCCGTTTCCGACGGTATGCGTCTGATAGGCACCAGCACTCCCCGCTCGTGCACACTTCTGCGTGACAGTCTCATCGGCGTCCCCGGATAGCTACACACTTTCGAGGGGCCGGCTATGGCGCAGCCATGCACGACGGTGCGCTCCGGGGGAGTCTTTACGCCGGCCCGCTGGCCTCTCACGCCGTTGCCCCGGGCCTGGTCGTCACTGTTAGGCAGAAGCCGCTGGCGACCGCGAACTTACGACTGGCCGCGAGTGGGATGCTTGCAGCGGCCCGACGACCAGGACACTGCCGAACATCCGGATCGTCCGCCTGCGTATGCGACGATGCTCCGTTTCGCTCGGTCTTCTTCCGTTACCCGCAGAGGGGGTTATCGCGGTCGCGGTCCCTGTCCTGTTCGGCGTTCCCCGACTGTCGGGCGCCACCGACCCAGGTCCCCTTACGGGGGAGGGCTGAGACGCAGTTGTTTCCGTCTACTGAGAAGATGAGCCGCGTTAAAACGCCTCCGGGCGGTAGTTCGGCCGATGATACAGGACACGTACGGCCAGTGGATGGGGACGCCTATGGACAGGCAGGATATCGACGCGCTGCTCCGGTCGAAGGGCTGGGGGGTGCTGTCGCTGGCGCAGGACCAAGAGCCGTACAGCCTTCCCGTCTCCTTTGGCTACGACGGGGAGGCGGTGTACTTCGCGTTCCTTATCGACAGCCCGACCAGCCGGAAGTCGGAGTTCGTCGCCGACGACCGGACGGCCCGGCTACTGGTGACGGACGTTGACGGTCGGTTCGACTGGGAGTCCGTCGCCGTCACCGGGCCGCTCCAGTCGCTGGAGCGGGACACCCCAAACTGGACGGCGATGATGGACGCCCTTGAGGACAACGCCTGGTTCTCCCCAGGGTTCGAGCGGTCCTCGACCGTTGAGGAGATACACGGCTGGCGGCTCCGTCCGGAGGAGATCAGCGGTCTGGAGGTCCGGGCCGACGGGGATTGACGGCTCAGTCGCCGACGCCGGTAATCTCCAAGCGGACATCGTCGTCCTCGCTCTCGACGACGGCCACCGTCCAGCCGTGGGCGCCAGTGATCTGCTCAGCAATTGCCAGCCCCGTCCCCGGCTCGCTGTCGGCAGCCGAGGGAGGTCGCTGTCGAAGCGGTCCTTGTGGGTCCGGGCGCCGTAGAGGGCGGGTAGGTGCCCGAGAGCACCGACGCGCTGGTCCGCTTCGTCCATGTCGCGGTAGTGTAATAGCGCCGGTAGCGGACGCCGTCCCCAGCCAGCCGTTCGAGCGCCGGCATCGTCGGCCAGTCGTAGCCGTACGCAGACGTGTGGTCAGCCCGAGGGGCGTCAAAGACGACCACGAACAGCCTCATCGACGCCTGCTCAGGGGGGTTGTCGGTTAATCGGTTCGGCGGTTGTCGCCTGGCTCCGGGGCGAACCAGGCCAGTGCCACCCCGACTAGGCCGAGCGCACCCCCGGCAGCAAAGGCCAGCGGGTAGCCGCTCGCGCCGATGAGCGCGCCGCCGACGATGGGAGAGAGGAACCCACCGGCGAGACCGACGCTGGTGAGGAAGGCGACAGCGGTGGTGGCGACCTCCGGCGCCACAAGCTCCCGAACGTAGCTGAACACGAGTCCGACCGACAACTGGATGCCGAAGCCGGCGATCAGCAACGCCGCGATCACGACCGGCACCGCCCGGACGGCGGCGAAGCTGGCGATGGCAGGCGCCGCGACGCCAAACGACAGCAGCACCACTGGCCGCCGCCGGCCGTCAAATGCCCGGTCCGAGAGTACCCCCCCGCCCACCCGCGATACGATGCCGACCGCCGGAAACAGCGCCGCGAACAACCCGCTGGCGGCCAGGGACAGCTCTACCTGCTCGGCCAGGAAGGAGGGCGCCCAGCTGTTGACGAACAGGTACAGCGCGTAGGCGACGAACCCGAGGCCGGCGACGGTCCACACCGCCCGGCTGCCGAGCACGCGCCCCAGGTTCGACAGCGCCGCGGTGTCGTCGCCGGCGGTCGCGGCTCCCCGGCTGGCAGGCCAGAACAGCGCTAGACCGAGCAGGACGCTCGTCGCCGTCGCCGGGAACACGGCCGGCCAGCCGGCGATACCGGCGACGATTGGGCCACAGACCTGGCCGACGGCGAAGCCAACGGGGCCGCTGGCGGTGAACACGGCGACAGCGGTGGCCCGAATCTCCGGGCCGAAGGCGCCGCCGACGAGTTCGATGCCGGCATTCCAGACGGTCGTGAACGCTACCGCCCCGAGCGCCCGAAACCCCACCAGTGGCCAGAACGCGCCCGCACGGCCGGCGACGTAACAGCCCCCGCCGGCGACGACCATCGCCCCGCCGGCGACCGCCACGGCGAGCCGGGAGTCCGTCCGGTCGAGGGCTACCCCGATGGGAAGGCTTACGACGACGACGGTACCGAACATAACGCTCACCAGCAATCCGGCTCGGGAGGGGCCGATCGCCAGCGAGGAGCGCACCAGCGGCGTCACGCTCGCGGGGACGATCTCGAAGGCGCTGGAGGACACCGCCATCAGGCTGGCCCCAGCCAGCACTCCCCACCGCTCTCTCGCGGTTGCCGACACGGCGGCACCTCTCCTGGGAGTCACATCAACCTCCCGCTCGCGGGCTACGGCTCGACCGCCGGCGTCGGGAAGGCCCCCTCGTCGGGTGCGGGATCGTACTGTTCGATTGCTGACAGCAGTATCTCGACGACACCCGCCGGGCTCCATCGGGCAGTGTTGATCGACAGATCGTAGATTGACTGGTCCGAGAGATCGATTCCGTAGTACGACTCGTAGCGGCGCTCCTCGATCACTTCACGGACGCGCATCTCCGCGGCCATCTCCTCACGGTCGCTGGTGCGCTCGACACGTACCTCCTCGGGGGCGTCAAGCCAGACTCTGATATCGGCGCGCTCGCCAGCGAGCCAGCCGGCCAGCCGCGATTCCAGGATGAACGCCTTATTCGCGGTTCCCCACTTCTCGGCGATGGTGTCGAGCCGACGGTCGATGGCACGGTCGATCTCGTCGGAGCCGCTGGCTTCGGCAACCAGCTCCGTCAGGCTCAGCCCCTGCTCGTCGGCTATTCGGCGGAAGATTTCCCCCCCCGAGACATGCCCGCAGTCGAGCGCCGTCGCGAGCCGTTCACAGACCGTCGTCAGGCCGCCGCCGGGAGGTCCGGAGACGGTGATGAACAGGTTCGCGTCCACCCGGCGGTCCTCGGGGTCGGAGTTCGACATGCGACAGCACTCTTGACCGCCACCGGGAATAAGCCCGCCGGAATCGGCCGCCGGGAACAGAGCTATTTCGCTCGCTGCTGGACGTAGTAGCATATGACGGGTGTTCCCGGTGCCAGTGCCCGCGCCGTTGAGCGCCGGCTCCGCGCGCTCGACCCCGAGGAACGGGCCGACTTCGCCGCAGCACTTTGGTCGGCTCGCGGGTTCGACACCGCCCGCGACGGCCGGACGGTTTCCGCCACGCGGGACGGCGCCTCTCAGCTGCTGTTCGCGGCCGGCACCGGCGGTTGCGGCATCCCCGAGGACGCCGACGTGGTGCTCGTGGCCCAGCGGAGGAGCCCGTCTGCCCGTTACGGCGCCCGCGTTGTCGACGCCGCCGACCTTCGGGAGATGCTGTGGTACGCCATCGACCCGTCGACGCGGGTGGCGCTCTGCGAGCGCTACCTCGGCGCCCCGCCAGGGGAGTTGCCCGTCTCCGCCTCGAACGGCTTCCGCGACCGGCTCGGGGGGCTCCTTGAGGGTTCACTCCCGTCAGTAGACCGTTCGCTTCCCTCGTTTATTGGAGCCGGCGGCCGCCTCGCCCTCCCGGCCGCCGCGCTGGTGGCGCTGGCCGCGGTCGTCGGCCTCGCGGTGCTGACTGGCTGGGGGCTGACGGCCGCCCTCACCGGTGGACCGGCGGAGTTCCGGGCCACGCCGGGGATCGTCCCCACCGAGACGGCGACGCCGACTCCCGCCGCGCTGGCGCCCGATCGGCTCCCGCCGGGGGTGACCGCCGAGGGGCTGGTCGACCCGGCGGCCCTCTCGGTAGCCCACGAGCGGGCGGTTGGGGACAGCTACACCATCTGGATGGATCTCTACCGACCGCGCGGCGGCGACCCGGACGCGCCTCAGATACAGCGGGACGTGGACGTGTTCGTCGAGGGGGAGCGCTACCTGCTGGTGGCGACCGTCGTGGACACGGACGGCCGGCGCACGGTCCTCCAAGTGTACCGCGACGGCGAGGCCCGGTACGTCGCTGACGCGGGTGGGAACGACACCACCTACCGCCGGGCCGACGCGGGGCCGGCCCCACACGTCGCTCCCGCCCCGGCCACGCTCCGGACGGCCATCGTGACTCGCTACCTCCCGGCCGACCGGACGACGCTGGCCGGCACCGTCGCCGAGGATGGACGAACCCTGTACCGATTGGTCGGTATCGGCGGCGGCCCGGACGCGGTGAGCAACTATACCGCAACGGCGCTGGTCGACAGCCAGGGGTTCGTCCGATCGCTGCGGGTCGAGTACCGGATGCCCGAGAGCGAGGGGGGCTACGCCGTACGCTTCGAGGCCAGCTACGACCGGGGAGGCCGGACGACTGCGGACCCGCCGCCGTGGGTTGGGCGGGAGTTCAACAACGGCAGCCGGTCGAAGTAGCCGCAACCCGCACGGGTTTTGCCAGTGTGCCCGAAGCGGCTCGCGATGGGGAGCGAGAAGCCGACGGTGTCGGTGGCGTCGTACGCGCTGCTCGCCGGGGGAAGCCTGGCGTACTTCCTGTTTCTGTTCGTCTGGTTCCTCCTGCCGGCGTTCCTGACACCCGTCATCGAGGGACTGGGGCTGTCCGGCACCCAGGCGGGGCTGGTGACCGGCGCCGTTCAGGCAACGTACGTCCCGCTGGGGCTCGCGAGCGGACTCGTTATCGATCGCGCCGGCTCCCGGCGGGCCATCGCCGGCGGGCTGGTCGTGCTCGGAGCTGCCCACGCGCTCCGGGCCGGCGCGAGCGGCTTTCCGGCGCTGCTGGCCGGTACCGTCGCACTTGGGGCCGGTGGCACTGCCATCACCTTCGGCCTGCCGAAACTGGTCTCGGAGCTGTTCCCCGCCGAGCGTACCGGGATGATGTCGTCCGTGTACGTTGTCGCCGCCTCGCTGGGCTCAGGGGTAGCGTTCGCGCTCGGGCGGCCGTATCTGGGCCCGCTAGCAGGCGGCTGGCGGCCGCTGTTCCGCTGGACCGGGGTGGCGGTGGTCGGGGTCGGACTCGCGTGGCTGGTCATCTCCCGGTGGCTCGTCGGCCGGGCCGACCGGTTCGACCGCAAGGAGTTAGCCACTTCCCGGAGCGTGCTCGGCGATCTCCGGGCAGTGATCAGCCACCCGCAGTTGCGGCTCGTGGTCGTTATCGGTACGATGCAGCTGTTCCTGTTCCACGGTCTCCAGGCGTGGATCGCAACCGCTCTGGAGAGCCGCGGACTGGCCGCTGCCGCCGCGGCGACCGTCGCCAGCGTCCTTGTGCTCGCACGAATCGCCGGTACGCTGTCGGTGCCGCCCCTGTCCGACCGGCTCGCTACCCGCCGCTGGGCGGTGGTTGGCTGTGGCATCCTAGGTGGCCTCGGGCTGCTCGGGCTGCTGGCCCCGCCGGCGTTCCTGCTGATGGCGTTGGTCGTCGCTGTCGCCGGCATTGGCATCGGGGGGTTAGCGCCGCTGATGCGATCGATACCGATTGAACTGGACGGCATCGGCCCGGAGCTCACTGGCGTCGCGACGGGGCTGATCTTCACCGTCGGCGAGGTTGGCGGATTCGCCGGCCCATTCCTTGTCGGCGGGCTACGGGATGTCTCGGGCTCGTTCCTCCCCGGGTTCGGGCTGCTGGCGGCCGGCGGCGCCATGGTCGTCCTCGCGGGCTATCTAATGGAGGAGCCGGCGGGAACGACGGCCACCGACTGACCGTACGATAACGGTTAACACTGAGCCGCGCGAGCGGTCGGTATGGAAGAGACGACGGTCACGGAGCTGATGACATCGCCGGTGCTCACCGTCAGTCCGGACGCGACCCTGGAGGAGGTGGCCAGCGGGATGACCGATCTTGGAATCAAATCCGTCGTCGTCATCGACGACGACTGCGCCCCGGCCGGCATTCTCACCTCGACCGACTTCGTCCGGGCCGCGCGGGACGGTCGGACTCCCGCCGACACCGCGGTCGAAGAGTACATTGCGACAGACGTGCTCACGGCCGACCCAGAGGAGCCGGCCCCGGCGGCCGCCGCCCGGATGAGAACGAACGACATCAGCCATCTGCCCGTGCTAAAGGACGGGAGCGTCGTCGGCATCCTTACGTCGACGGACCTCGCGGCCCACCTCGCCGACCGCCAGCCCCCGACCGCCGGGATGGAGTAGATCGAACATAAACCCTCTTATCCGAGGCTTCGAGCAGCGTTGTATGGATTTAGTGGGGGTGATCAAGCGGTATGGGCCAGCGGGACTGGTGCCGCTAGCGTGGTCGTTCACGGCGGTCGCGCTGTTCACGCCGATGGTGAGCGAGCGGACGCTGCTGATCGCCCTGAGTGTGATGAGCGTGCTGTTCGCCGTCTTCGCGCCACAGGGGGAAATGGGCGAGGGAGTGTTGCGGATTTGGCGCTACATGCTCGTCGCGGGGCTGGCGGTGACGCTCGTTGGGGTCGCCGATCTCCTCCTGACCCCGATGGATCCGTACCTATGGGTGGTACTGTACGGGTGGATGGTGATCCCTTCCGTGGGACTGGCCTGGACCGGGGTCGCCGGCCCCCCGACCCCTCGAGCGTACCTGACCGCCGCCGCCGTCTCCGTGCTCGGCACCGTCGCCTACGCGGTTGGATCGCTGGTGGCGGCCCTGAGCCTCCAGGGGACGGGGCTGGCGGCGGTGGCGCTGGGCCACACCGCGGGAGTGGTGCTGGCGGCGGCCCAGAATGACGGCGGGGGCACGAAAGGGGAGTCTTAAGTGCATACACCGGGAACGTTACGGTACTATGGCAAACGGCAAGTACGCCGCGCGGAAGCTCCAGAAGGACCGCCAGAAACACCGGTGGTCCGACTCGGACTACGCGCGGCGCGCCCGAGGGCTCGGCAAGAAGTCCGACCCGCTGGAGGGCGCCCCGCAGGGTCGTGGCATCGTCCTCGAGAAGGTGGGCATCGAGGCCAAACAGCCCAACTCGGCCATCCGGAAGTGCGTGCGCGTCCAGCTCATCAAGAACGGGAAACAGGTGACGGCGTT
>CAZLOO010000066.1:0-9936 GCA_964561055.1 uncultured Halobacteriales archaeon | reverse complement strand
GGAGGAAGCCGGCCATCCCGCCGGCCATCTCGCGGATGACACCCCGCATCGCCGCCCGCACCTCAGGGTCGAAGGAGTCCAGCAGCCGCAGGGCCCTGTCAGTCTCCGCCAGCGCTGCCCAGTCGTCGCCGCCGTCCGCTGGACGGACGTCCGTGGCCGCCGCAAGGAACGATTCCGGGGCGGTGGCGTCCTCCGTGGCCAGCACCCCGCTGTAGGTCTCCAGCAGATCTGCGCGGCGCTTGGGGGGGATAGACGGCTCATCCTCAACGGTGTCGGCGGTGCGACACAGCAGGTAGCCCGTGCAGATCCAGGATGCCATCGGCTCCTCCAGCAGGTCGATACTCAGCGCGAACGTCCGAGACACCGACCTGACGGTGTCGAACGCCCAGGCGCGGTCGGCAGCGAGCGGCTCATCGCGCGTCGGCGCTCCCATCGGTCTCACCAACGGCCCGGTGCACTAAAACGCCGTGGCACGCGACCGGTCAGAATTCCGTTCCTTTGCGGGCGCGCTGACCGTCGTCGAACGGGTGGCGCACCTTCCGGGTCTCGGTCACCAGGTCGGCGTGGTCGTATACATACTCCGGCGGCTCATGGCCACCCGTGAGTACCAGCTCTAAGCCGTCAGGCTTGCCCTCTATCAGTGCCACCAAGTCTTCTGGGTCAATCAGCTCCCGGTTGGCGGCGTACAGCACCTCGTCGAGAATAAGCATGTGGACTCCCTCTTCCGGGAGGGCGTCGGAATCGAGCGGCGCGGACAGGTCCGCCTCGCCCGCGGCCGCGACCAACTCGCGGGCGCGCTCAAATGCACCCTTCGCCTGGGCGGCGTGTTCGTCGTCCGAACTCCCGTCGAGAAAGCCGTGCCAGCCGTAATGGCCGGCGTTCTCGTAGCTGAACCCCGGCATCGCCGCAATGGCGTTGTACTCCCCGCGGACGTCCTCAACGCTGTCGGCGCCACCCTTCATAAACTGGAGCATATGGACACGGTAGCCGTGGCCGGCGGCCCGGAACCCCATTCCCATTGCAGCGGTCGTCTTGCCCTTTCCCCCGCCCCACCACGCCTGGACGAGACCGAAGGCCTCGGGCGCGGCCGGTTCGATGGCTCGGGCCTCCGGGCTGTGACCCTTCCCGGGCGTCTTCGGCTGGGAGGTATCGTCGGTCATACCCCACCGTCGGCCCGGCCGGAGGAATCCCTTTCGACGGGCGCGAACACGCTCGCACGCCGGTCCGTTCGGACGCCGTGCTCGGCGTCGACTACGCTCGACGGCGGGTCCTCCTCAGGGTATCGGCTGGCGAGGCTCGCCCGGAGTGCCTCGCGGACGCAGGCCCGAGCCGCGCTTCCGACGACGGTGGCGCTGCCGGCGAATCGGGCCGGCTCCCCCTCGGGCGCACAGCCAACCACCGCCGCGTCGGAGGTCGTCCCCGGAACTCCGACGGTGCCCAGCAGAGTCGCGGCTTTCGCCTCGACGACCACGCCCAAGAGGCTCGCCAGCGCGCCGTCACACAGCGCCCGATCGGTGCCGACAAGCAGGTTCACCGTCCCGTCGTGGACGGTGTCCCCCGAAGCGGTCCCGGACGTCGCCCCTGCTGGGTCCATCGGTAGTACCGCTGGGTTGGAGATACCGGCAGTCACACATGCGACAACCGGGCCACACCGCGCACACCGGGCATGACACATGTCGACGCCGGTGAGCAGCGAGGGGCCAGCGGCGTCGAACCCTGCCTCCGCGAGGCGGCTGTCCACGTACCGCTCAAGATCCGTGCGGTCGAACCCGCTGGGGACGGAGACGTTGTAGGCGGCCCCGCTCTCGACGAGCCCGCCGTCGTGGCCGGTCGAGAGCCAGCAAGTCCCCGCCCGCTCCAGCGCGAGCACGCCGTCGGCAACGACCGGTTCGTAGCTCACGGCCCAACCCCCAGCGCGTCGAGCAATCGGTCGTTCTCTTCCGGGAGCCGCACCGCCACCCGGACGTGGCTCTCCAGGCCCCGGAACGTCCGGGCGTCCCGAATTTCGACCCCGCTCGCACGAGCGGTCCCGATGACCTCCCCCACGTCGTCGACCTCCAGCAGGAGGAAGGGGGCTTCGGAGGGGGCCACCTCATAGCGGCCGGACAGCGCCGCCCGCATCCGGGCGCGCTCCTCGCGTACCCGCTCGCAGGTGTCGGCGACGAACCCGGACTGGCGCATGCAGTACGCGCCGACATCCAGCGCCGGCCGGCCGAGGTTCCACGTCCGGCGGGCGGCCAGGAGGCGCTCGCGGACGTTACCCGTTGCGACGGCGAAGCCGGCTCGCAGCCCCGGAAGGCCGAACAGCTTCGTCAGCGCGCGAGCCACCACCACCCCCGGCTCACCCGCCAGCGAGGGCCGGTCGGTGAATCCCAGGAACGCCTCGTCGACGAGCAGCAGCGTGCCCGCATCGCGACAGCGGGCTGCGAACGAACGTAGACTGTCGGCGTCGTAGGCATCCCCCGTCGGGTTGTTCGGGTTGCAGACGACCGCCATCGCGTGGGCTGCAGGGTCGGTCTCGGCTATCCGGTCGTGGTCACGGACGACCGCCTCCCCGCCCTGGAGGCGGACCTCGCGCTCGTACTCCCCGAAACTCGGCGCCGGGATCAGCACCGTGTCCCCCGGCGTGACGGTCGTCGCGACGGCCAGCCGGATGGCCGCCAGTCCACCCGGCGCTGGCACCACCGACCCCGGCTCGCAGTCCACGTAGTCGGCGGCTGCCGCCCGGAAGTCTGCGGGCGGCTCCTCGGGGTACGTACGGGCGCGCTCGAACGCCTCCTTGTAGGCCTCGCGCGCGCCCTCAGGCACTTCGGGGTTGGCATTGGCGCTGAAATCCAGTAGGTCCGGGTCGTCGCTGCTCCCGTGGGGCTCCCGGCCGATCCGGTCGACGATGTCAGGATCCATCTCTACCCCCCGCGAGCGCCTCGGCCACCGCGGCGTCGGCGGGCCGGTTAACGTTCACCGCCAGCCGCGCGTCGTGGCTCACGAGCGTCCGCTCGGGCCCGCTAGCGACGGTGTTCAGCCCCGTCGGCGCGAGTTCCCGTCCCTGGACGTTCCGGGCGGTATCGACGCTGACACCGAGTTGCCGTTTCAGCGCGGCCGGGACGCACACCTGCACCGGACCCTCGCTCTCGGCGTGTGCATCCAGCACCCGGTCGACGGCCTCGCCCGCCAGCAGCGGCAGGTCGGCGGCGGCCGTTACTACTGGCCGGCCGACCGCCTCAAGGGCGCTCCCGAGATCCGCGACGTAACCGTCACCCGGCGTCTCGATGCAAGTGACGCGGCCGTCCAGCCGCTCGCGTGTCCTCGGGGTGTGCGGGGAGACGGCGGCGTAGACGGTGTCGGCGCGGCTCGCAGCCAGCGCATCGAGCACCCGTTCGACCATTTCCCGGCCGCCGATCTCGTAGAGAGGCTTTTCACCGGCGTCCAGCCGGGTTCCCGGCCCGCCACACATCACAAGCGCGTCCACGCTATCACCCCTGCATGGAGCGCGACCAGCCGCCCCAGTTCGTTGGCCGTTCCCATCAGGTCGCCACTGACCCCGCCGAGGTTCCGGCGCCCCCACCACAGGGGCAGGAGACCAGCCGTGGCGCCGGCGGCGAGCGCGACCGACCCCGCGGGTCGCGGCCAGGTCAGCAGTGTCGCCGGCAGCGCCAGCAGGACCGGCGGCGCGAGCGACGCGGGCCGCGTCGGACCAGTGAGTGCCGATCCCAGGCCTTCGTGACTGGCGCTGCCCAGACAGGCCACCGCCGCAGTGGCGACCTTCGCGGCCACCTCCGCGACGATCACGAGCGCGACCGCCTGGAGGCCGAGTGCGGCGACCGCGGCTGCCCCGCCCGCGAGACCAGCGACGACAAGGACGATCGCCAGCACGCCGCCGACGCCGACGGCGCTATCACCCATCACCTGCCGCCGGTCGTCAGCGTCGCCGTGGATCACGAGCGCGTCGCCGAGGTCCGCGATGCCGTCAAGGTGGGTGATGCCTGCGGTGGCGAACAGCCAGAGCGGGTAGGCGACGGCGACGGCGGCCCCGGGGAGCGCCAGGGCGGCGCCCGCGGCGATCGGGAGGGCGGCGACGGCGCCGAGCAGGTAGCCCGCCAGGGGGAACGCCGCCGGGCGGGCCCGGAACGCCTCCCACGCGGATTCGCCGCCCCCAACAGGGAGCCGAGAGAGAAAGCCCAGCGCCCCCCGGAGCGCGGTTAGCACGGCGTAACCACCACCAGCGTCGCAGCCGAGCGAGGGGGCCCGGCGACGGCAACCGGAACGAGCGTCGTGGCCGCGGGCCCAAGCACCAGCAGGCCGGCCAGCAGGAAGGCGAGCGCCCCAGCCAGGCCGACTGTCCGAACGCCCCGGCGAGCGACGGCGCCGTCCGGGAGCGGGTCCTCCGGGTTGAGGTCGTAGGTGCCGGGCTTTGCCAGTCGGGCATCCAGCGTCGCGGCTAGCGTCGCCATCGGCCACCCGGAGTTGGGCGAGGGGGGCGCCCGCGCCCACCGCCGGGCGCGACCGAGAGCACCGGGGTCACCGGCTGTCGCGGCGAGCAGTAGCGCGCTCGCCCGGGCGGGCAGCCACATCACGACGTCGTCCAGCCGCGCGCTAGCCCGGCCGTGTGGCTTGTCAGGGTAGCCCAGCATCGAGTCCAGCGTGTTCACTCCCTTCACCCAGGCGGCAAGCGCGGCGCCGGCGGCGACCGACAGCTGCGCGCCGAGCGCGAACGCCAGCAGCGGCGCGACAAGCCCGTCCGCGAGGTTTTCGGCAGCGCTCTCAACGGCAGCACTCCGTAACTGGGCAGGCGACAGCGCCGCGGCGTCGCGACCGACTAGCGCCCGTACCGCCTCGCGTGCCTCTTCCGGAGCGGAGCCGGCCAGCCCGACCACGTCGCTGGCGGTCGAGAGCAACATCCGCAGGCTGGTCGTGCTGAACAGCACCAGCCCCGCGACGACGGCGCCCGCGAGCGGCGCGACCGTCGTCGCGCCGGCTACCGCCCCCCACGCGGCGCCGGCCGCGAACAGCGGTACGGCGAGCGCGACCACCGCACCGGCCAGGGCGGGGCGGTCCCACTCCCGGTCGAGAAGGCCGACCACCCGCCCGAGCAGCGCCACCGGATGGATCCGGCCCGGCGGCTCCGCAAGCAGTGCGTCGAGCACGAGCGCCAGCGCCACGGCCAGCAGCGCCGCCAGTCTCACACCCATCCCTCCCGGGCCGGCAGCGTGGACAGGTCGACGTCTGACAGCAGCACCGACCGCCCGCCGCTTTCCTCGATACCGCCGTCCGTTGCGGGATCGTCGCCGACGTGGAGGAGGTCCCCTACCTCAAGATCGAGGCGCTCGGCGACCGCCTCGAACGCCCGCGGGTCGGGCTTGCGCCACCCACAGTCGGCGCTGGTGACAATAGCGTTGAACCCCCGGCGGGGGAGCGCCGAGCGGACCAGCGCCGTCCGCACCAAACCCGGGACGCTACAGTTCGACAGCACGGCAACCGGGCCCCGGTCGCGGGCGGCGGCCACCGCCTCGACGGCGCCCGGGCGGGTCGACACCTCCGGGTCGAACGCTGCCACAACCGCGCGGCGGACAGCCTGTCCCTCGCCGCCGGGAGTGATCCCCCGGCTCCGCAGCGCCGCGGCGACGTGGGCCGGCAGGGGGACCTCCGCACCCGGTGGCGCGTCCACGTGTGGCTCCCGGTAGGCGTTAGCCCAGTCCTCGGGCACCGCCACGCCCCGTTCGCGGAGTTCGGCGGCGACGGCTGCTGCGGGGTCGGCGGGACGCTCGGCGTCAACGAGCGTCCCGAACAGGTCGAACGACACTCCCCAACTCATCCGTACTGACCCGAGGAGCCACGGACAATAAGCGTTTAGCTACCGCAAGCACGGGTTCCCCCGGCGTCAGCTCTCGATCGGAATGGTGGTGCCGGAGGCGGCGGCATCGGCCGCTGCCGGGAGAGTCACCTCGAGGACGCCGTTAGTGTAGGAGGCGGCGATGGCGTCCTCGTCGACCTCTCGTGGGAAGCGGAACCGCCGGTAATAGGTCTTCTTTCGCCCGCGGTCCTGGTCGACGTGCTCGGCAGCGACATTGAGCACGCCGTCGTCCCAGGCGACGGTTATGTCGTCAGTCTCGAAGCCGGGCATGTCGACGGTGAGGACGAACTCGCCGTCCTCCTCGTACAGTTCGTAATCGCTACCACTGTTGCCGAAAGCGTGAGACGGGAACTCGAGGCCCTGTGTCCAGGAACTGGCCGTGTTCGTCGGCAGTGCCATGGATCAGTTCACCTCGCGTGCAACAAATTCTTGTTCGTGGTTCAAATTAAATTTTTTTGAGGCATGATAACGGGCTACGATCGAAACACGGCTCAGGGGCGCAGAACGTAAGCCGACCCCGTCCGTTGGGAAAATATGGACCTCTCGCGGGTGGGGACCCACGAGCCGGTCGCCATCACCGGGGAGCCACGCTCGGCGGCCGTGCTGGTGCCGGTGATCGCCCGCGAGAACGGCGATCATGTGCTGTTCGTCAAGCGCGCCGATCATCTCGGGGAGCACGCCGGTCAGATGGCGTTCCCTGGCGGCGGCCACGAACCGGGGGACGCGGACCTGCTGGCGACCGCCGTCCGCGAGGCCGGCGAGGAGATTGGCCTCCGGTCCGACGAGCCGAAGTTCGTGGGGCGGCTGGACGACATCCGCACCGTTAGCGAGTACGCCGTCCGCCCGTTCGTCGCACGCGTTCCAGACCGGACCTACGTCCCCGACGAACGGGAGGTCGCGGAGGTGGCAGTACTGCCGGTCGCGGGGCTTACCGACCTCGCCAACTACACTACCGAGCGTCGCGACCATTCCCACTACGGGGACATTCGGCTGCACTACTTCCATGTGGACGGCTACACCGTCTGGGGTGCGACCGGACGGATGCTCGTTCAGCTTCTGGAGCTGACCACCGGCTGGGAGCCGCCCCCCGATGACGCCGTCGAGCGGGTGGACCCGGACGCCGACCTGCCGGTCTGAGCGTCAACGCACTTAACCGGGGGCTGCCTACCCTGGTCCATGCTACAGACGCTCGTCGAGAATCCCGGATCGTCCTCCCCTGAAGAGGCCCAAGCCGGCATCGAGGCGGCGCTGCGTGAGACCATCGAGACGGTGGGGATCGACGTCGTTGCCGAGCGCTCGGGCGTAGACCGGGAAACCGTCGGCGCGCTCGCGGCGGGGAACTCCCCGGAGCTAACCTTGGAGGAGGCCGCAGCTGTCTACGCTGCCGGCGAGGGGCGCCCGGACGCACAGGGCGTCCTGCTGGAGAGCCGTGAGGACTTGTTGCTGGGGATGAGCATGGCCGTTCTCGATGTCGAAACCATCGAGAGCGGTATCGACGGTGCCATCGAGGCGAAGGAGATACAGCAGAAAGTCGAGGGACGGTTCCCGATGACCCTGGCGGAGTACGCCCTGCTGCTGGTGTTCATCGAGGGGCGCAAGTCGTGAGAGTCGCGATTCTGGGGTGTGGCTATGTCGGTCTCGAGCTTGCCAGACAGCTGATAGAGGCCGGCCACGACGTGACCGGCGTTAGGCGCTCGACCGAGGGGTTGGCAGCCGTCGAGGCGACCGGCGCTCGCGCCGTCGAGGCGGACGTCACCGACCGCGAATCGCTGGCGGCAGTGCCGGACGCTGACGCGGTCGTCTTTGCTGCCTCCTCGGGCGGCCGGGATGCCACGGCCGCCCGGGAGGTGTACGTCGAGGGGCTGCGGACCGCAGTCGGGGCGTTCGCCGGGCGCGAGAACCCCCCGGAGCGGCTGGTGTACACCTCCTCGACGGGCGTGTACGGCGACCACAGCGGCGACTGGGTCGACGAAACCACGCCGGTCGAACCGACGACGGAGAAGACCCGCGTGCTCGCGGCGGCCGAGCAAGTCGCCCGCGAGGAGGCCGTCAACCAGGGCATCGACGGCTGTGTCGTCCGGTTTGCGGGGCTGTATGGCCCGGAGCGCTACCGGCTGGAGCGCTACATAGAGGGCCCGGTCACTGAGGGGTTCCTCAACATGCTCCACCGCGAGGACGCTGCCGGGACCGTCCGGTTCGCACTGGAGGAGGCGACCGACGAGGAACTGCTATTAGCGGTAGACGACGAGCCGGTGGACCGCTGGGAGCTGGCCGACTGGCTGGCCGACCAGTGCGGCGTCGACCGCCCTGAGAAGCTCACGAAAGACGAGCGCCTCGACGATGAGAGCCTCTCGGCAGCGGCACGGCGCCGGATACTGACTGAAAAGCGCTGCTCGAATGACCGTCTGCGCTCGCTGGGCTACGAGTTCGCCTACCCCACCTACCGGGAGGGGTATCGCGCGGCCATCGAAGGGTACGGCGCCGGCCGATAGTGAGGCGACACGCCCAAGCGCCTCGGTCGCCTACCCGTGGTATGGTTACCGTCGTCGGTGCGCTTGGCCTCCTGATCATCGTCGGGGTGAACGCCGCCGTCGCGGCCCTGCTGACGCGCTTCTTCCGAGTCCGGCTCGACACCCAGTGGGGTCCGCTTGTGTTCACGCTGACGATCACGCCGGTCGTACTGGTCGTGCTGACACAGGTGCTGAGCGCCATCGGCCTTGGCTTCGATCTCGGTACCCCCGGCGCGGTCATCGGGCTCGCGGTCGTGCTGCCGCTGGCGCTGGGTATCGCCTTCGACTACTTCTGGATGCCCGCCCCCGACGAGGTTGATCTCCCCGAGCGCTACGAGCGCGGGGAGACAGACACCCGGCGACGGTAGCTATCGCTTCAGTGCGTCCTCAATGGCCGCGGCCGCCTCGCGCGCGACTGCTTCGGAAGACTGCTCGGCATCGATGCGGACGAACCGCTCCGGTTCCGCCTCGACCAGGCGCTCGTAGTTCGCCTGCACCGCCGCGAGGTAGCCCGCTCGCTCCATCTTGTTCGTGGCGCCGGCCCGCTCGGCACCCACCTCGGCAGGGACGTCGAGGAACAGCGTCAGGTCGGGCGGTCGGGTGAACGGCTCGTGTATCCGTTGGACGTACCCGACGGGGTCAGGGACGTACTCGGCGATGCTCACCCCCTGGTAGGCGTACCGGGAGTCGGAGTAGCGGTCCGACACGACCAGGTCCCCTGCGGAGAGCGCCGGTCGGATCACCCGTGAGAGATGGTCAGCGTGGTCGGCGGTGTAGAGAAACAGTTCCGCGAGCGGGTCGGCATCGGGGTCGGCTACGGAGCGGTCGACCGTCTCGCCGTACCAGGAGTCGGTCGGCTCGCGGGTGTACGTGGCCTTCGGGTAGCGTCCCCGCAGCGCTTCGATGACGGTGGATTTCCCGGCGCCGTCGATCCCCTCGATGGTGACGAGCATGGAGGATGGTTACTGGGGACAGTAAAGAAGAACTGGGAGGGCGCCTGCCTACACGGGGATATCCTGCTCAGCCTCGAGCAGTTCGTGATAACGGTTGCGAATCGTAACCTCGGAGATATCCGCCACCTCACTCACGGCAGCCTGTGTGGTCTTTTCGTTTGTGAGCAGCGCGGCCGCGTACACCGCTGCCGCCGCGAGGCCCACGGGGGACTTCCCGGAGTGGATACCCTGTTCCTTGGCGCCGCGTAGGAGGCTGCGGGCGCGGTTGCCGGTCTCCTCGGAGAGGCCAAGGTCGCTGGCGAAGCGAGGGACATAGCTCTCCGGATCCGCGGGTTCAACCTTCAAGCCGAGTTCGCGCACCACGTAGCGGTAGGTACGGGCGATTTCGCTCTTCTCCACGCGGGAGACCGCGGCGATCTCGTCGAGCGAGCGGGGAACTCCGGCCTGGCGGGCGCTGGCGTACACCGCCGCCGTCGCCACCCCCTCAATAGAGCGGCCAGGCAGGAGGTTCTCGTCCAGCGCTCGGCGGTAGATGACGCTCGCGGTCTCGCGGACCTGTTGGGGCAAGCCTAGCGCCGAGGCCATCCGGTCGATCTCGCCCAACGCCTGCTTGAGGTTGCGC
>CAZLOO010000065.1:0-10111 GCA_964561055.1 uncultured Halobacteriales archaeon | reverse complement strand
GTCTGGGTTATCTCGCCGGCAACGCTCAGGCCGGCGGCGCGCACCAGGTCGCGTACCTCTGCGGTGTCGGCAGTGCCACTGTCGACGCGCTTGGCGACTACCGCACGCTCGGGGTCCGGGTTCCCTGTCACTCACTCGGGGGTACGTCGTCGCGGTACTTAATCACACGGTCGCCGCGGCGTCAGGGTTTTGACCGCCGGGCCCGCAGCACGGTGTATGAGCAGCACGACTGCCGACACCGGGACGGACTCCGTCATCGAGGTGACGGAGACGGCCGCGGAGGAGGCGTTATCGCTGCTGGACGGCGAGGGACAGGACACGGACGTGGCGGGCCTGCGGCTATTCGTCCAGCAGGGCGGCTGTGCGGGTCTTTCATATGGGATGCGCTTCGACCTCGAACCAGAGGAGGACGACAGCGTGTTCGAGCACCACGGCCTGCGGGTGTTCGTCGACCCAGCCAGTATGAACTACATCGAGGGGTCGGTGCTTGACTACGACGGCGGCCTCCAGGGGGCGGGGTTCCACGTCGAGAACCCCAACGTCGTCTCGGAGTGTGGCTGCGGAGAGTCGTTCCGCACGTAACGCTCCTCGTGCCTACTCCTCGAGTTCGAAGGCGACGGTCACCTCTGTCTGGTACTCGTGGGTTTCGACGCTGGCCACCTCGATACCCATCTCGTCGACCTCGACCCAGTGGACATTCTCGAGGGTCTCCTGTGCGCGCTCCAGGGCGTCCTCAGCGGCGGCGTCGAAGCTCTCCGGGCTCCGGCCGATGAGGGTGACTTTCTTGTACACCATCGCGTGCTAACACGGGACACGACCGGAAATAGCTACGGGTCGGTCGAGCGTCCGCCCAGTCGGTCGCTGACGGCGTCGGCAACCCCGGAGAGGTGGGCGGTGCCGAACACCGCAACGAGGACGGCGCCGACGCTGTCGAACACAAGATCCAGCATCGTGTCCCTAAGACCGTACTGGACGAGAACGGCCTCTCCTCCGTAGGCGGCGCTGGCTCGCCCGAGCAGAAACTCCAGGACCTCCCAGAAGACCCCGCCCGCGAGCGTGAACACCAGAATGAACGCGAACATGAACGGGGAGGGGAGCCGGACGGCGCTGTAGTGGACGTCCAGCGCCCGCGCGGTCGTGTAGCCCGCCGCGGCGACGACGCTGGCTGACAGTGCGTGGGTCACGTGGTCGAACCATGGAACGGACGTGTAGAGGCTCCACTCCCCGACGGCGAGCGTGCCGACGGCGTGGAGCGTGACGGCGGTCGTAATCCAGAGCGTCAGCCCTGCATCGAGTACTAGGCCGTAGTCCCGCTCCAACAGCGGGGGTAGCTGGGCGACCAGCAGCGCGATGCCGGCGTTGACGACGACGCCTGTATCCCGGGTGACCAGACCGACGCCGAGCATCCCGACCAAGGCCAGTTCCATGACCCAAACGAACTGTCGCTGGCGGCGTTCCCCGATACCGAGGCGGTCACGGACCCTCACGACCGCTCCACCCTGGGGAGCCGATCACGGGGTCGGGCGACCCGCCGGAAGTACAGTTCGAACACACCGCCGGCACCGAGACCGACAACGGTCGACAGCAGGAACTCCACCATCAGCGCCTCCTCAACGGCCGCCAGTGCTGCCTCCGTTGCCGGTCGAGGGGGCAGGAGGAAGGTGGTCCCGAGCAGCAGGTCGACAGCGTAGCGCGCCACCGCCCAAACGCCTGCGGCGGCCACCGTCGCGACAACGACAAACAGCAGGGCAAAGGGGACGTTCATCTCAACAGTGGTGAATGCGTCTAGTTCGACCGCGAGTACGAGTGCGACGGCCGCGACACCGAAGTAGGCGGTCGCCTGTCCCGGCCCCGGGACCCCGAACGCGCGTGCCAGTATCGGGAGTGCCGCCAGCACGAGCAGCTCGAACGGAACCATCGCACGCAGCGAACGCCGGACCAGTGCCGGCAGCGCGCCGAGCAGAGCGACGCTGCCAGCCAGCCCCGCCCAGACGGGGTCGGTGGCGGCGCTCGTGGCGGCCGCAGCGGCGACGCTCGCGAGTACTGTCCAGGCCAACGCGGCGTTCACCCGGGCGTCCCTCAACAGCTCGCTCACCGGGGTGGCGTCCATGCGACTGCTCGGCCGTGCGGGTGCAAAACCCCACCGGCTGGCGGCCATGGCTTAACCGACGGCTAGGTAGGTCACGGTGTAGGCGGCGGCCGCGATGGTGAGCGCGGCGAGACCAGTAGCGGCCGCACGGAACACCGCCCCCGGATCGCCGCGGCGGGCTCGCCGGAACCTTCTTGCGGGGACGCTGGTGACGGCGCCTGCGAGGCCGACGCCAACGGCGCCGAACACGAACGTATATGACAGTGATAGCGTTGGTGCCGGGACGAACAGCACCGCGGCGCCGTAGCCGGCGCCGAGCGCGGCCGTCGGCTCGACTGCCCCACGGAGCCGCCCACCGTCTAGACTCGTGGCGACAGCGACAGCCAGCCACAGTACCCCGAGCTCCACCCCCATCGCCCCGAGCAGTTGAAGCGTGGGGTCGGCCGACAGCACAACCCGCCCGGGGAATAGAACGACGTCCAGTGGGTAGAGCATTGCCGGCGGCTGGCCGGTGAACAGGTCGCCAAACGGGTGGGTGAGCAGGCCAACAGCGGCCGCCGCCCCGACCGCCTTCGGACTGACGTCCCGTCTAGCGGCGTACTCGGCGACGGCCAGCGCCGGGAGCGCGGTCGACAGCAACAGCGCCAGCGCCAGTCCGCCGCCGGCTGCCAGCACGACGGCACCCAGCGCCCCGACGGCGATCGCCCCGCGAGCGCGGCCGGCCCACGTGCGGCGGGCGACCAGCAACGCGGCTACGCTCAGGACGGCTCCCACGACCAGCGAGTGGGTGACCGTCCGGTGGGTGAGCGTGGAGGCGTCCCAAAACGCCCGCGCGGCACCGAGCGGCGTCGAGGGGTCCGCCGCTAGCGGGCCGACGACAGCGTAGGCGACGTCGATGTCCGGCAACAGCGCGAAGGCGCCGGCCAGCGCGCCCAGCACTAGCGCCCGCTCGCGCGACCACCCGAGACGGGCGGCCGACCACGCGGCGATAGCGAACGCGAGCAGGCTGTGGCCGACGAACACATCTGAGAGTTGAGGCCGCGTGGTTATAAGCGACTCTATCAGTCGGTCGCCCCTTCGTCGCCGAGTTTCGTCCACTTCTTCTCTATCTCTGCGTTCGCCCGAACCGCTGTGTCGCCATCGACGTTGAGGCGGGTCTTGCGGAGTTCTATTGTCTCGACCTCGCCGACGAGCCCGCCGATGTCCACGCGGTCGCCGGGCATGAAGTCCGGGTCCCGAAGGAGGTAGACGCCGGCGACGGCGTCGGCTATCATCCCGGAGAGGGCGTAGGAGACACCCAGCGCTAGGAAGCCGGTCGCGGTGCCGAGCGCGGCCGCGATGGCGGTGAGACCCACCAGCGACAGGAAGGTGAGCCCAATGCCGAACCCGAGGACGATCAACACCAGCGTGGCGATGAACTGGCGGTACACCTCCTGGGTTGGAAACGTCCTCGCGAGGGTGGCCCGAACGACGGTCATCACCAGTTTCACCAGACCCGCAGCGATCACTAGAAACACGATCCCCGTTATGATCGCCGGCGCCGCCTCGAGCAGGTCGATCGCCAGTTCGTCCAGTACACGTCGGATGACGCCGGTCTGCAGGAGCATACCGGCGGCTGTCGTGCGGGCGGTTTACCGGTTACGAAGCCAAGGCCGTCGAGTCCGGCGCGGCCGGATCAGGGGACGATGACGGCCCGGCCGTCGATCTCCCCGTGTTCCAGCCGCTCGGCGACGGTGTTGATCTCCTCGAGGTCGTGGCGTGAGGTGTGGAGCTCGACGTCCCCCTGCTCGACCAGCGCCACCAGTTCCTGCAGCTCCGCGTAGCGTCCGACGAGGGTGCCGCGGTAGCCCATCTCGCCGAACACCAGCGTCTGGGCCGGCTCGTGGACGTGGCCGCCGTAGCCGACCACGTGGTGGTCCCCGCCGGTCGCGAGCACGTCCGGGCCGAGCCCGGTCGTCCCGTCGCTCCCGACGAAGTCGATCAGTTGCTGGGCGCCCGTGTCGTCGGTCATCATCATCAGCTCCGCGGCGACGTCGTCGGTCTTCGGGTCCAGGGTCGCATCCGCGCCAAGGTCGGCGGCCAGCTCCCGGGCTGACTCCTTCACGTCGAGGGCGACGATGGTCGCCGCGCTCATCGCGTCCAGACACTGCAGCCCGATGTGACCCAGGCCGCCGACGCCGACGACGACGGCGTAGTCGCCGGGGTTGAGCTCCGAGACTGCCTTCTTGACGGCGTGATAGGCGGTAATGCCGGCGTCGGCGTGGGGTGCGATGTCGGCCGGATCAACGCCGTCTGGCAGTGGGATCACGGCCCGCTCGCTGGTTAGCAGTTGGTCGGCGAAGCCGCCGTCGTGTGTCAGTCCGGGGAACTCCTGATTCTCACAGTACATGTCCTCGCCCAGCCGGCAGGGTCGGCACGTGCCGCAGGTGCGTACCGGGTGACAGATCACCTGGTCGCCCTCGCTCACGATGTCGACCTCCGGGCCGATGTCGACGACGGTGCCGGCGTTCTCGTGGCCCAGCGTCAGCGGGAGCTCCTGTTCGACGTAGTCGGCCCACATCCCCTCGATGACATGGTTGTCCGTCTGACACCAGCCAGCTCCCTCGACGTCGACGACGACCGCGTCCGAGCGGTCGGGTGTCGGCTCGTCCACCTCGTCGATGGAGAGCGCCTCGCTCATCTCCTCCGTGTATTCGTGGAGTCGTGCAGCGCGCATGGTCAGCTACCCTCACGGGAGGGAGCGGCAAAAACCCCTCTCATGGTTCCAGGTCGGTCGCTGTCGGTGCGTCGGCGGTCGGTCGATGTTGTCATTGTCAGTATCGGACAGATTGTGCTCGGTCAGCGGTCCGGACGGTCGGCGATCAGCAGGCCGACGGCACCGGCGGCGACCAGCAGGGGAACCGCCGCGCCGGCGGCCGTCAGCGCCGGAACGGAGGTGGCGACCAGCAGCGCCGCCACCAGCAGCCCCGCTGCGGCGCCGGCCGCCAGCGAGTGCCGGCACCACCGCTGGCCCCGTTGCGGTATGCCGAGGTACGCTTCCAGCCGTGATAGCCCGTCCGTGGAGCTGACGGTGCCGCGGCGCTGGTCGTAGTCGAGGGCGCCGGCCTCGTCGAGCTTGGGTAGGTGGAACTGCTGGAGCGCGTTGTACACGCGCCGGCGCTCCTCGGGAGTGACATCCGCGGGCGGCTTCTCGTTCTCGAGGGCCGCAACCTCTCGGGACAGCGGCCGGAGCTCCGTGTCGCCGGTCCCGGCGGACAGCGCCCGCACGACGTGTCGGCGGCGCTGGTTGGACAGCAGCTCGAACACCTCGCCGGCGGTGACGCCCCGCTCGGCCGGCTCCGGGCTGCCCGACGGATCGAACGCGGTGCTCATGACGGACCGACCTCCCGGCCGCGGGTCGGCCCGTGTCTCGGGGAGGTAGTGGTACCACACATCACCCCCAGCTACCCGGTTGCCGGGGAAAGCGGTGGCGCCTATCCTGATAGGTTCCCGGAGGGAAACCGCCTCCCGTCCGGCGAACCGTGACCCCGCGCCGGTCAGGCCTCCGGCTCCGCGTCCAGCAGCGCGTCCAGCAGTCGTCGCTGGGCTCCCCTAAGATGCTGGCTAAACGTCGGCTGGGACACCCCGAGTGCAGCCGCACAGTCCTCGGCGGCGCTGTCCCGCGGCCAGCTGAAGTAGCCACCCAGGTAGGCCGTCCGGAGCGCCTCCCGCTGGCGCGGGGTGAGCGCCGCGAGCAGGTCGCGCTCGATCTCCTGGCGGGTGACCCCGACACAGCGGTCGTGCTCGCGGCGGGCGACCAGCTCCGAGCCGGCGTGGCGGTCCCGGAACCGCTCGACCACTTCGCGGACGGCCACGTGGGGGGGGACGTCCGCGACCACCCGGCCCTCGCCGTCGGAGGCTGACACCGAGCGGGTGATCGCCCCCGCGTCCGCGAGCGTCACGGTGACGCAGTGGCCGGTGACCACGAACTCGATGAGGCTCTCCTCGCCGTCAGTCCGGACCACGCGGGCCTCCTCGATAGCGGGGGCGCGCCCGGCCAGCTCCAGGATCCGCTCGGGGGCGGCCCCGCGCACGGTGAAGAACTCCAGCAACACGCAGTCCGAGCGCTGGACCAGCTCCTCAAGTTCGACCGTGCAGCCCGCCTCGGCGGAGGCGGCGACGAAGAAGCACTCCCGGTCCCGGACCCGCAGCTCCAATTCGACGGTTCCCTCGCCGGCCTCGAGGCGCTCGATGGACATGGGGGACGCTACCCGAAACCGTACAGTAAGCGTTGGCCGCTCTGGCGTTGGGTCGTCACGACCGGCTCGCGTCCCCCAGTTTGGGCGGGACTGACCGCGCGGGTAAATGGTCGTTACCTGCCGTTCTGGCCGCCTTTGTGGCCCTGCTGGCTGCCCCTATGGCTAGTTCTCGCGGCTCATGAATAAGCCTCTGGTGGGGCTGGTGGGGGACACGCCCGGCAGAGCCCGGGCGGGAACACCATGGACAGACGAGACCTGATGAAGACGATCGGTGGAATAGGTATCGCGGGAGCGCTCGGCACGGGAGCAGCCGCCGCGGGCGGACACGAGGACGGTGGGAACGAGGGCGGGGGTACCTCCGGCGGCAGGGGTGGGGGCTACACCCCCTACGGCGGCCGGGACACGAAGACGGCTCCCGAACTCGGGACGTTCGATTACGCCCTCATGTATCTGGCCGAGGGGGTAGTCGACGGCCCGACGGAGTCCCCATACGCCGAGCCTGGCAGCGAGCACTACAGCACTGGCGGGGTCGAGGGCGACCCCCTCCTAGCGAAGTTCTGGCACTTCGACATCCAGAAGCGAACGGTCCAGGAGGTCATCGACGACCGGCAGGCCCACCACGACTACATCCTCGACCACTTCGGCATCGATATGCAGGGCAGCGTGTACGGCGAGGCCCGTTCGGTGACGCCAGGGATGCTCGCCCCGCCGCTGGGACAGCGCGGCCCGAAGGCGCGGTGGGCCTTCCCGGGCTACGGGCCTGACAAGTTCACCGGCGATCCTGTAGAGGACATCACCACCGACAACCTATTCGACACGTTCGTCTGGATGCCCGATCCGTACGGGAACGTGACCGACGCCATCGTGCCGGAGACGTCGCTCATGCTCGAACCCAAGATCGGCTACACGAACTACCTCAAGAGCGGGGCCGCCGTTCCGGCGAACGACGAGGCCGACAACGACCTTGGCGGGACGACCAACCGCGACAGCTTCACGACGAACAAGGTCCGGGACGGCGGCTACTGGATCTTCGCCGTCGAGGAGGACGACATCTCCCGGGAGTTCATCCGGGACAGCATGGAGGACGCGGGGGAGCAACCGCCCGGGTTCTGGTACAACGTGCAGGCGGACGGCGAGCTCCGGATGGGCCGGGGCGTGGAAGGCGGTAAGGAGCCGGACGTCAATCCCCCGGACAAGCTCTTCCTCGACGGGGTCGGCCCGGACGCGGAGTTCCACAAGGGGCTGCCCGAAGAGATGGGGACGTTCTGGGGCCACTACAACATCTACCGCGGGGAGAACCAGGACCCCCTGTCGATCCACTACCGCTCGGGGTTCCCGACGGAGTTCAACCCCCACAGCGGCATCCCGCGGGCGTTCATCTGTGAACTCCAGTGCGAAGAGTTCGCCACCGAGCGCAACCCGAAAGGGTTGGGTCGGGTCCACGGCTCGACGTACCCGACGGGAACGACGGTGTGCGCGAACACCAACGGACACAACTACCGGAGGGACGGCACTCCGGCGGGGGCGCCGGCCTCGACCATTCGCAACGTCCTGACGTTCCCGCCGACGCTCACGCGTGGCCGCGAGAGCGGGGGGGCGAAGGCCAACGTCAGTCCTGGCTGGCCCGACGCCATGCCTGACAGCCAGTTCGACATCCCGGGCTACCCGGAGGCGTTGAAGTGATGACCAGCTACGACGAGTGGACGGCGGCCCAGCACAGCGCGACCGTCAAGATCGACGGCCACGACCTCGAGGTGGCCTACTACGATGAGGGGGAGGACGATCCCGTCCTCTTCCTCCACGGCATCCCGACTAACTCCTACCTGTTCGCGAAGACGGTCGGCCCCATCGCCGAGCAGCGCAGGGTGATCGCCCCGGACATGGTCGGCTACGGCCAGTCCCAGATGACCGATGACTTCGACCGGTCGGTGCGGGCGCAAGAGGTGATGATCCGCGGACTGGTCGAGCAGCTCGGCCTCGGCCGGATCGACTTCGTCGGCCACGACCTCGGGGGCGGGGTCGGGCTGCGCTACGCGGTCCACCACCCCGACGGCGTGGGGAAGCTGGTGCTGTCGAACTCGGTGGCGTACGACTCTTGGCCGATCCAGATCATCACGGACCTCGGGCTGCCGGAGAGCGCCCGGGAGAACAGCCCCGCCGACATCCAGGGGATGCTCGACGGGCTGTTCCGGAACACGCTGTCCGCCGAGGAGCCCGACCAGCAGTTCGTCGAGGCGATGAAGGCCCCCTGGAACTCCGAGGAGGGGGTCACGTCGCTCGTCCGGGCGGCGGTGGCGACCAACACCAGCCACACCACCGAGGTCGACCCCCGCGAAGTGACTGCGGACACGCTGCTGCTGTGGGGGCTAGACGACGAATTCCAGCCCGTCCGGTGGGCCGAGCGCCTGGAGGGAGAGATCCCCTCTTGTGAGCTCGTCGGGCTGGAGGAGTCCAACCACTGGGTGCCGGAGGACCGCCACGAGGCGTTCCGGGAGCACTGCGCCGAGTTCCTGCTCGGGTAGAGCGCCCGGTCGCCCCGCCGCCCGTCCGGTGTGGTGCCGCCGTGACAGGGGGGCGAAAGAGTAATGCCGAATGGTACCAATCGACACATCGCATGTACACGCACAACGGCGAGGACGTGTTCGTCATCGACGGTCACGTCCACCTCTGGGACGCGACAGAAGAGAACATCAAACACCGGGGCGGCGAGGAGTTCATCCAGTGTTTCTACGACTACCACGCGACGTTCACGCCGGAGGAGCGGATGTGGGACATGGACGAGTACCGCAAGTACGGCCCCGAGCGGA
This sequence comes from uncultured Halobacteriales archaeon, assembly GCA_964561055.1. GTDB lineage: Archaea > Halobacteriota > Halobacteria > Halobacteriales > Haloarculaceae > CAZLOO01. The sequence goes on along the minus strand of CAZLOO010000065.1, from coordinate 977 downwards.
TGGTTGAGGACCTGTTCGCCAACGGCGCGGTGGACATGGGCGTTTTCCAGCCGACCTATCTCACCGATTTCTACGAGGAAGGGTTCAACACCACCGAGCAGAACGCCGAACTCGCCGAACGGTACCCCGAGCGGTTCGTGCTCAACGGCACCTTCGACCCGCGTGACGGCGACGAGGGTATCGAGTACCTTGAGCACCTGAAAGAGGAATACGACATCCCCGGCGTGAAGCTGTACACCGCCGAGTGGCGTGGCGAGTCCAAGGGCTGGCGGCTCGACTCCGAGGAGTCCTACCGGTTCCTGCAGAAGTGTGTCGATCTCGGCATCGAGAATATTCACCCCCACAAGGGGCCGACGATCCGGCCGCTCAACCGCGACGCCTTCGACGTGGCCGACGTCGACGACGCGGCCTCGAGCTTCCCGGAGCTGAACTTCATCGTCGAGCACGTCGGGCTGCCCCGGCTGGACGACTTCTGCTGGATCGCCACCCAGGAGCCGAACGTATACGGCGGGCTCGCGGTGGCGGCCCCGTTCGCACAGACCCGTCCGCGGCGGTTCAGCGAGATCATGAGCGAGCTGCTGTACTGGTTAGGCGAGGACCAGCTGCTGTTCGGCTCGGACTACGCGCTGTGGAACCCCGACTGGCTGGTCGAGACGATAATGGAGTCGGAGCTGACCAAGGAAGACCGCCAGGAGTATGGGGTTGAGTGGGGGCTCGAGCAGAAAAAGAAGGTGATGGGCGAGAACGCCGCCCGGCTGTACGACATCGACATTAAAGAAAAAAAGCAGGTGTTCCGGGACGACGAGATCACCGCCGAGTTCGGCCTTGAGGGCCACTACAGCGGCGCCGGGGCGCCGGCCGACGACTGATGTCCGAGCGCACCACCGCGGAGTACGGCGGGCCGACCCGGGAGGCGGTGCTCGAGCGGCTCGACCGGGTGACCGACCCGGAGCTGGACACCTCGATCGTCGAGCTGG
>CAZLOO010000064.1:0-10117 GCA_964561055.1 uncultured Halobacteriales archaeon | reverse complement strand
GTGGGGAGGACGTGGGTGGACTCCACGCTCGTGGTGTTCTGGGCGGTGACCGCCGTCACGACGGATGTACCGAACGCGCCGACCGCCTCCATCGTCTTCAGGTCGGCCTGGACGCCGGCGCCGCCGCCGGAGTCGCTGCCGGCGATAGTTAGTGCCACCGGCGACGAGACGGGGGCGGGCAGGCGCTCCGCTGTGTCCTCGGTCATGAGTGGATGGTACGTTCGGGTGGTAGAAAGGTGTGTGGTCGCCCGCGCTCAGAACTGCCAAGCGAACAGTCGCACTGCCGTGCTGGAGCTCCTGCCGCTGGCCTCGGTGATGCGGCCTCCCACGACCGGGGCGATTGGGGAGTCCGCCTCGATGCTGTCGACGATGAGGTTCGCCAGGAAAGGCCCGCCGTTCTCGTCGATGAGACGCGGTGCGTCGATGAACATCTCGTAGCCGTCGCCGCCGGCGACGAAGTTGTTCGTCGCCAGCGTGTATGTCATGTCGTCGTTGAGGGGAGTGCCACCGACGCTCACCTCAACGATGCGGCTGCCGGGGTCAGCATCGGGGTCCCAAGTGTAGGACAGCCCGCTGACCTGTGGGAACCGCCCGGCGAGGTCTCCGACCTTACTGACACCGTTCTCGAGGGCTGCCCTAATGTCCCCGCCGGTGGCCTCCAGTTTGACGACCGAGTTGCCGAACGGCAGAACGTTGAACACCAGCAGCTTCGAGACGTCAGCCGGCGACTCCGCGGTCGCATCGGGGAAATACAGCGTGTCCGTCCGGATGCCGCCGCCGTTCATCAGCGCTACGTCCGAGTCGGCGTATTCCAGCATCTTATCCGCGATGTAGTTACCCGTGTTGGCCTCCTCGGCCCGGACCACATCTTCGCGGGTCTCGAGGGGTACCTGCGTCTGACCGACGGTTTCGTCGAGCTCCTCGAGGCGCTGCTCGTACTCTTCTTTCACCGCCAGGACGTCCGGGTCCGGCTCGAGGCCACCTTCCACCTCGGCGCCCAGTTCATGGAGTGTGAACTCATGACCCGTCACCGAGCCCGCCTCGACGCTGAGCGTGAGTTCGCCGACGTACTCGAACTGGTCGCCGACGGCCGAGAGAAGCGTCCCGTTAATCTCCTTCGGGCCGTCTTCGAAGAGGATTCCGGCATGGTCGCCGACGACGGCGTCGATGTCCACGTCGTTCAGGTCCGCCAGGATCTCCTCCATGATCGGGCTAGAGACGTGCGAGAGGACGACCACCACGTCCGCGCCGTCCTCGCGGATGCGCGGGACGACCTCGCGCAGCGAGTCGGCGATGTCCTTCACGACGGCGTTCTCGCCAAGGTTCGTGATTTCGGGGGCCTCCTCGTTAATCGCCCCGGTAACGCCGACGGTGACGTCGCCGACCTCGTCGAGGTCGTAGGTCCGCGCGCCCAGTTCCTTGGCCCAGACGTCGCCGGTACGCTCGTCTCGGAGACTCGCGCTGAGCCAGGTGAACTCGCTGTCGGTGACGCGATCACGATTGATCTCCGGGCCCATGTCGAAGTCGTGGTTTCCAAAAGTGTTGTACCGCAGGCCGCCGGCGTTGAGCGCATCGGTCATGTGTTTGCCGTCGAAAAACGACGGCAGCACGGAGGACGCCAGGTCGTCGCCGTTGCCCACTTTCATCGATTCGGCGCTCCCGGCGTCAATGCGGTTCATCAGCCCGAAGTAGTTCGCGATGTTCAGCGGGGAGACGAACGTGTTCTCAAAGCGGCCGTGGAAGTGCGTGTCGTGGATAATCGTCACCTGACCGGAGGTCTTGCGCTCCGGAACGGTGCGGTCGCTGGTGGCCTGCTCGCCGATTTACCCCTGATCTCTCCGGAGGGGTTGGCTTCCGTGTGGACGTTGACGTACGTGTGACCGTCACGGATGGCATCGAGCAGCGCCGAGAACTCCTCGTCAGCAAACGGGCCGACGAGGTCGTCAGCGGTGGTGTTCCCTTCGGCGATGACGCCCTGTGTCCGCCCCGAGGTCGAGCCGCTGAACAGCCCAACGACGACGGGTCCGTTCTCGTTGGCGACCTCGTAGTGGATGTGGGCCGCGACGACATCCTCGATGTTGGCGACCCGTAGCTTGTACTGGAGTTCGGACTCGTCGGGGCTGAGCTTGAACGTGGCCGTACCCGTTGCGTTCGTGTCGACCGGAGGGACCTCCTCATCGCCGGAACAGGCGGCGACGAACGTGCTGCGCTGATCCTTGCCGTTACCGTTCGGCGGACCGGCGGCAGCGGGGCCGGCCAGCAGCCCGGAGAGCGCCCCAACGCCGACGGTTTTGAGGAACGTTCGGCGTACCTATGAGACTGTTCCATCGGTGTCCGATGCGGTTGGTGGGGGGATGTCGTCCGTCATACCGACGTATTCTCCAGCGAGCCACTCCACAAAACGATACCGTTTCCTGGAAACGAATTAACAATCGATGAGGACGTCCGATCGACCGCCGTTCTGGCGGCCGAGACGCTGCTCGTCGGGAGGTGTCGTCTGGCGTCCAGAGGGTCCAGGGAGGTCCGCATGCCGAGTGTGACCCCGGGAGTCAGTAACCTTTTGCCTCCCTCGCTACTCCCGCCGGGCATGGACAGCGAGCCGTCCGCGGCGCTGGACGGCACGGAGATCGCCGTCGCCCACTGGGGAGTCCGGTCGCCAGGGGGTGCCGAAGCGGTGGCGGTCGCAATCGCCGAGACGCTCAATATCGACCGCATATACACGGTCGGCCGGCCGGACGAAAAGACCCGCCGGACCTACCCCGATGTCGAGTTCTACGACGTGCTCCGGGACCTCCCGTTCCCGGCACTACGCAGGGCCGGCGCCCGGAGCCGCGCGTTCGAGTACGGCGTCTGGGAGGACGTCGACTGGCGGGGGCACGGCCCCCCAGACCTGCTGGTCACCTCCGGCGCAACGGCGCGGGCGGTGCTGACGCCCGACGCGACGCTGCACGTCAACTACTGTCATTCCCCCCCGCGGTGGCTGTACGACCGATACCACGACCGGATCGCGGGCCTCCCGGGGCCGGTGGCGCTGGCGGTCCGGCCGGCGCTGCGCTACCTCCGAACCCGGGATGCCGCCGTCGACAGCCGTGTGGACGCCTATCTCGCAAACTCCCCCGTTATCGCCCGCCGGCTGTGGAAATTCTACGGCCGCGACGCCGAGGTGGTGTACCCGCCCGTGGACGTCGGAAGCTACGAGGCCGGTCCCCGAGGGGAGTTCTACCTCCACGTCGGCCGGCTGGACGCGGAGAAGGGCGTCGAGGCCGTCGTCGAGGCGTTCGCCGGCCTCGACCACGAGCTCGTGCTCATCGGGCCGGATGGAGATGCGACGGCGGCCGTCGAACAGCGGGTCACGGCCGCTCCGAACGTCGAGCGCCGGGGGTTCGTCCCTGAGGACGAGAAGCGGGATCTGCTCGCACACTGCCGGGCGGTCGTGTTCAACGGCGCGGGCGAGGACTTCGGCATCGTCCCGATCGAGGCGCTGGCAAGCGGGAAGGCCACCATCGCCCGCGACGAGGGGTTCCCGGGGCTGTTCGTCCGCGAGGGGGAGACGGGGCTGCTCCACGACGGCACCGCCGCCGGCATCCGTGAGGCGGTCGAGCGGTTCGAGGCCGACCCGTTCGGCCCTGATCCCGCCGCAGCCGAGCGGTTCTCCCGAAAGCGCTTCGAGCGGGAACTGTGCAACTCGCTGGCCGATCGGCTCGAGGCGTTCCGCGAGCGCTTCGCCGTGGACGTATGAGCGGGCTCCGGGTCGGCCTGCTGAATACCTATTTTCTCCGGCCCAACCCCGGCGGCGGAGAGCTCCACACCGAGCACCTGGCGCGGGCACTGGAGCGTCGCGGCAACGAGGTGACCGTGTTCACCGACGAGCCGCGCGAGCGCCGGCCGGTTGAAGGGCTGGACGTGCGCACCTACTGGACGCCGGCGAAACTCAACCCGGTGAACGAACTCTCGCTCGCCCGGCGGGCGCGGCCGGCTCTGCAGGAGTGTGACGCGGTCGTGCTAACCGATGAGGCCGCCTACGGCGCCGTCTCCCTCGACGTGCCCACCGTCATGGTGTTTCACCTCGTCTGGCACGGCTGGGTCGCCCGCACCGGGCTGGCGCACACTCTCCGGACGAAGCCACAGGCACTGGTCTACCGGGCGATGGAGCGCCGAATCGCCAGCGAAGCCGACGCCGTGGTCGCCATCTCCGAGAACGTCCGCGAGGATATCGAACGCGTCGGGACGGCCGATCCCGACCGGCTCCACGACATTCCCAACGGGGTGGACGTTGAGCGCTTCAACCCGGGTGCTGCCGACCGCGCGGACGAGTTTACCGTCCACTTCCAAGGACGGCTGGTCGGGATGAAGAACCCAGACCTGCTGGTCGAGGCCGTCGCCCGCTCGGATGGGGACTGGCGGCTCACCGTCGGTGGTGATGGCCCGCTCCGAGATGATCTCCAGCGGCGCGCCCGAGCGACGGGGGTCGCCGACCGCGTGGACCTGCTGGGGTTCGTCCCCGACGCGGACCTGCCGGCGACCTACGCCCGGAGCCACGTCTACGCGCTTCCCTCGGACTACGAGGGGATGCCCCTCACCGTGCTGGAGGCCGCGGCCGCCGGCTGCGCGCTGGTGGCCTCCCCCAGGGCAGCGACGAAGTTCGTCACCGACGAGGTGGGTCGTGTGGTCAAGCCTGACCCGGATGCGCTGGCCGCGGCCTTGGACGGCCTCGCGGCCGACCCCGGGAGGACTGCCCGGCTCGGCGCCGCCGCCCGCGAGCGCGCGAAGGGGTACTCCTGGGACGCGGTCGCCGGAGAGTACGAGGCGCTACTGGAATCGTTGACCCAAAGGCACTAGACAGCGCCGCCACACCCCAGCGCATGGAGACGAGACACGCCGTCCGGGCGGCCGACGCCCGCGAGGCCGCCCTCCCCCCAGAGTCGGTGGAACTCGTCGTCACCTCGCCGCCCTACCCGATGATAGAGATGTGGGACGACACGTTCCGCGCGCAATCGGCTGACGCCGACGCGGCGCTCGCGGACGGCGACGGCCCGGCGGCGTTCGCGGCGATGCACGACGTGCTTGAACCGGTGTGGGAGCACGTCGCCAGAACGCTCGTACCGGGAGGGATCGCCTGCGTGAACGTCGGGGACGCCACCCGGTCAGTCGGCGGGGAGTTCGGGCTCTACCCCAACCACGTGGCGATCGCCCGTCTGCTCCGGGCGGCCGGGCTCCGTCAGCTCCCAGGCGTGCTGTGGCGCAAGCCGGTCAACCGCGCGACGAAGTTCATGGGCAGCGGGATGCTCCCGCCCAACGCCTACCCAACCCTCGAACACGAGCACATCCTCCTGTTCCGCAAGGGCGGCACACGCCGGCTCCCCCCCGGAGACGACGCCCGCTACGAGTCGGCGTACTTCTGGGAGGAGCGCAACCGCTGGTTCTCGGACCTATGGGAGCTGGCCGGCGAGTCACAGGCGATGGACGAGGGTCGAGACCGGTCGGGAGCGTTTCCGGTGGAGCTGCCCCTCCGGCTGGTGCGGATGTTCTCCGTCCAGGGGGACACCGTCTGGGACCCGTTTTGGGGCACCGGAACGACGAGCCTCGCGGCGATGCTGTCAGCACGCAATTCCGTCGGCCACGAGATAGACGACTGCCTGGTGACGAGGTTCGACGACCGGCTTGAGGGACTGGCCGACCGCTCGCGCGAACGGGGCCGCGAGCGGCTCGTTGCCCACGCCGACTGGGCGGACGGGCGCGACGATCTTGACTACGCCGCTCGACACTACGACTTCGGCGTGATGACGAAACAGGAGCGCCGCATCAGACCCCGGCGGGTGACCGCCGTCGAACAGGGACAGCCGGAGACGCCGCTCGCGTCGCCGGTGACGGGATACCGCTGCGAGCACGCCCCGGTCGATTTTTGAGGCGGGCCGCCCACCCCCGGGCATGGAGTTCGACTCGTTCCTGCTAGCGGCCGCAACCGGCGACTTAGGCGAGGAGCCGGCCGCCCAGGAGCACGCCGACCTCATCGAATTCCGGATGGACCTCGGCACCGACCCCCTGGATCAACTGGCAGCCTACGACGGTGATCTGCCGCTACTCGCGACCAACCGCGTCGAGTGGGAGGGCGGCGAGGCGGCGAGCGAGGGCCGACTGGCTGATCTTGCGTTGGCGGCAGAACACCCCTCCGTGGAGGCTGTCGACGTGGAACTGTCGGCCGTGGCTAGCGGAGAGGGGATGGATGTCGTCGAGCAGGCCCGCGAGCAGGACGCGGCGGTGGTGGTGTCGGTCCACGACTTCGAGGAGACGCCGGAGCCAGCGGAGTTGCGTCGTCTGCTGGAGCGCTCCGCCGAGCACGGCGACGTCGCTAAGCTGGCGACGACCGCCGAGAGTCCTGACGACGCCCTCTCGCTGCTGGCGGCCACCCGGTCGGCGACGGCCGCCGGGCATACTGTTGCGACGATGGCGATGGGTGAGCCGGGCAGACACACCCGGGCGGTGGCGCCGGTGTACGGCTCGCGGATCGGTTACGCCCCGGTCGACCCGGAGGAGGCGACTGCTCCCGGGCAGTACGACCTTGCGACCCTGCGGTCGCTGGTTGAGGCACTCACTGGAAGCCCCTGAGCGTCTGGGCCTGGGTGCTCTCGTCGAGGTCAGCCTCCTGCATCCGGCGAGCCAACCGCTCGCGAGCCTTCCGTATCTCCTCGGCTTGGTCGACAAGTCTCTCGGTCTCCACCTCGGTCTCGGTGATAGGGCCGATACCGTGTTCGAGCAGCATCCGGGCCGCCTCGGGGTCGGGGAACTGCTTATCCGCCTCGACGATGAGCCCCACGCCCGCCAGCCCCTGTGCCTCGGCCTCGTGGAGTAGCGCGCCGGTCGGACCGCCCACCAGCCCGGTCTCCCGGGGCGGGACGATACCGTGCTCGTCGAGCAGGGCCTCCCCGTCGTCGGTGGAGATGCCGAACAGCTCCGGGGGGTCCTCGTCTTTCTCCGCTGGGAGCCCGCTGAGGTACACTGGCGTCACCCCGCTGTCGACCAGCCAGCTGGTGACACAGCTCGCGAACTCCTCAGCGATGTTCGGCGACACCGGAACGTCGCTCTGGAGCACCACTAAGTCCCGGTCCTCGTCGGCATACAACCGCACGGGCGCCTGCACTCGTCCCTGCTCGCCGCGGTACACCGCCACCCGCGGGAGGCCGGAGCACCGAAGGTCGGCGTAGTGGGTCATGTCGAACGACTCCACCAGGTGATCGGCCGCTATCTTCCCGACCAGGCCGACCCCGGGGAGCCCCTCGACGAGCGTCGGGCTGTCGAGCGCCATCTCCTCGCGCACTGCGACGTGTGCCATGCCGGCGGGCACGGTGCCCGGCTACCTAAACCCCACCCCGAGCGTGTGTCGTCCGCGCCCTATAGATCGTACAGGGCGGTGTACTTCTCGGTGACGTACTCCAGGAAGTAGTCCGCGGTGAGCGGCTCGCCGGTCGCCCGCTCGATGAGCTCGTCGGTGGTGTAGCGCTGGCCGTGGGCGTGGATGTTCTCCCCGAGCCAGTCGTGGAGAGCGTCGAACTCTCCGCGGCGAGTCTTCCCCTCGATATCGTCTATCTCCTCGCTGGCGGCCGCAAACAACTGCGCGGCTGCGACGCTCCCCAGCGAGTAGGTCGGGAAGTAGCCGAAGTTGCCGTGCGACCAGTGGATGTCTTGTAGACAGCCCTCGGCGTTGGTCTCCGGCCGAATGCCGAGGTACTCCTCCATCTTTTCGTTCCACACCTCTGGCACCTCCGACACGTCGAGATCCCCTGAGACGAGCGCGCGCTCGATCTCGAACCGGAGGACGATGTGCATGTGATAGGTGAGCTCGTCCGCCTCCACCCGAATGGGATTGTCGTCGTACACCTGGTTTGCGGCCTCGTACGCTTCGCGGGCAGTGAGGTCGTCGACGCCGTCGAACTGTTCCTTGACTGTCGGGAGGAACAGCTCCCACCAGGCCTGTGAGCGCCCGACGTGGTTCTCCCACAGCCGGGACTGTGACTCGTGGATCGACAGGTCCCGCGGCTGCCCCAGCGGCGTGCCGTATGCGTCTTGTGGCAGCCCTAGTCCGTAGGTGGCGTGGCCGAACTCGTGGATCGTCGCGGTGAGTGCCCCAAGCGGGTCGCTCTCGTCGAAGCGGGTGGTAATGCGAGTGTCGAACTGGTTGCCCGAAGTGAACGGGTGGCTGGAGGTGTCCAGCCGGCCCCGTTCCCAGTCGAATCCCAGCAGGTCAAGCGCCTCACGGGAGAGTTGTTCCTGGGTATCGGTGTCAAAGGTACCCGCGAAGGCCTCGGTCGCAATGTCGGCATCGCTGGCGGCGATATCGTCGATGAGAGGGACCAGCTCCTCGCGGAGCCGGCTCAGGATACGCTCGGCGGTCTCCAGCTCTAGGTATGGCTCGTAGTCCGCGAACAGCACCGCGTAGGGATCGGCGTCTGGGTCGATGTGGGCGGCGTACTCCCGGCGTAGCTCCACTAACTCCTCAAGGATCGGCGCGAACGCCCCGAAATCGTCCTCGGCCTTCGCGTTCTCCCACACCGACAACGCCTCGCTGGTTGTCTCGCTGAGGTCCTCAACCAGCTCTCGGGGCACCCGGTCGGCGCGCTCGAACTCGCGGCGGAGCTCCCGAACGATCGCTTGCTGGTCCTCCGATAGATCGGCACCCTCGAAGCGGTCCAGCCAGTCGCTCATCTCATCGCTCGTCAGGAGGTCGTGGCTCACGGAGGACAGCGCGGACTGCTGTTTCGAGCGGGCCGGGGTTCCCCCCTCCGGCATCGTCACCTGCTGGTCCCACGAGAGCACGCCGCCAGCGTCCTGGATGGCGGTGAGCCGCTCCACATGATCGATAAACTCGTCGTACCCCTCCGGAAGGGATTCGCCTGTCGCCATACTCGGAAATGGCTCGTCGCTCGCTTATCGGTTGTCGTTCGCGACGCTGATGGCCTTGATAACGGATCACCCCGGCGCGAACGAGCTGTCCGCCGCCGTGACCCACGACTGTGTGGTGGCACCACATGTCAATTAACCTGGAGGGCGGAGCGATGCTGGGTACCCTCGCTGCCATGCTCCTGTGTACCCTGACGCCCGCAGGTGACCGGCTCTCTGCCTTCGGGGACGCCCCGAGAGGGAGCCGAGCGGGGCTTCGCAACCACTAACCCAGCCCGCCGCCTACCGCCGCTGATGGCCGACTGGACGGAGAAGTACCGCCCCTCGACACTCGCGGAGGTGCGGGGCAATGACAAGGCCCGCGACGCTCTGCATGAGTGGGCGCGCACCTGGGAAGACCACCGCGAGGCGGTCGTCGTGTACGGCTCGCCCGGAGTGGGGAAGACCTCCGCCGCCCACGCGCTGGCGGCGGACATGGGCTGGGAGACGATGGAGCTGAACGCTTCCGACCAGCGCACGGCCGATGCCATCCAGCGGGTCGCCGGCGGTGCGGCGATGAACCGATCGCTCGGCGGGAGCGGTCGCCAGCTCGTTATTCTCGACGAGGCGGACAACCTCCATCAACACAAGGACCGCGGCGGCGCCCGCGCGATGACGGACCTAGTCAAGCGGGCCGGCCAGCCGGTGGTGCTGATCGCCAACGACTATTACGACATGTCCCGCGGGCTACGCAACGCCTGCCGGGAGATCGAGTTCCGGGACGTCTCCGCGCGCTCTATCGTCCCGGTGCTGCGGGACATCTGCCGCAAGGAGGGCGTTGAGTACGACGAGGAGGACCTGGAGGCGATCGCCGCCACCAACGACGGCGACCTCCGCGGAGCGGTGAAGGATCTCCAATCCCGTGTCCGGGACGGCCGTGTCCGCCCGGAAGGGAGCGAGGGCGACCGTGACCGCACGAAGGACATCTTCACTTTCCTTGACGCGGTGCTGAAGGAGGAATCCGCACAGGAGGCACTACAGACCGCCTACGCCACCGACGAGACTCCGGATGACCTACTGCTGTGGATCGAGGACAAGGCGCCGAAGGTGCTGGACGCCGAGAGCGGGGAACTGGCCCGCGCGTACGAGCACATCGCCGCCGCCGACCGTTGGCTCGGCCGGGTACGCGCCACCCAGAACTACAGCTACTGGCGCTACGCCACGGACAACATTGCCGCCGGCG
>CAZLOO010000063.1:845-10320 GCA_964561055.1 uncultured Halobacteriales archaeon | reverse complement strand
CTACTCTCGCCGGTATGCGCATCGCCGTGCCCAACAAGGGCCGCCTCCACGACCCGACCATCGACTTGCTGGAGCGGGCCGGGCTCCACTTGCGCGACGGTGCCGAGCGGAAGCTGTACGCCGACACGGTCGACCCGGAGGTGACGGTGCTGTTCGCCCGCGCGGCGGACATCCCCGAGTACGTCGCCGACGGCGCGGCGGCCTGTGGCATCACCGGCCTCGACCAGGCACGGGAGTCGGGAACGGACCTCGTCGACCTGCTGGACCTGGAGTTCGGCAACTGCCGGCTCGTGCTCGCGGCCCCCGAGGACGGCGACATCACGACGGTCAAGGACCTCGCCGGCCGGACCGTCGCCACGGAGTTCCCTCACATCACCCGCACCTTCTTTGAGGAGCGCGGGGTCTCACCCTCCGTCGTGGAGGTATCCGGCGCGACGGAGCTGACACCCCACGTGGAGATCGCCGACGCCATCGTGGATATCACCTCGACGGGGACGACCCTACGGATGAACCGGCTGGCGGTCATCGAGGAGGTGATGTCCTCCAGCGTACGGCTGTTCGCCCGGGAGGAGACCGCCGACCATCCGAAGGTCGGGCAGATACGGACGGCGCTAGCCTCCGTTGTCGCCGCCGACGGCAAGCGCTACCTGATGATGAACGTCCCAGAAGGGGAACTCGACGAGGTGAAGTCCGTGATTCCGGGGATGGGGGGGCCGACGGTGATGGACATCGCGGGCGGCGAGATGCTCGCCGTCCACGTGGTCGTCGACGACAGTGAGGTGTTCGAAACGATCAATCGGCTGAAAGGCGCCGGCGCCAGCGACATTCTCGTGACGGAGATCGAGCGGCTGGTGGAGTGATCAGAGGAGGCCGAACACGTTCGCCAGCGCCACCCCAAGCACTGCCGCGAAGCCGAAGTGCAACAGCACCAGCGGCACCGCCGAGCGGAGCCTGAGCCGGTAAACGGCGCTCACCGCCAGCAGGTCCGCCGCCAGCGTCACCAGTATCGCCACCCCCACGAGGAGGGAGGTACCGATCACCACCGACCCGACGGTCAGGGGCTCACCGACCCCGTAGCGGCCCAGCAGCATCGACACCGCCGCCGGCACCGGGCCGACGTACGCCGCCCGCTGGGAGGGAACGTCACCGATGAAGAAGGTGGCCGCGAGATGAAGGGTGACGGCGTAAAACAGGCTGACAAGCAGGAACGTAACGACCACCGCCAGCAGGCTCGTGCCGGTGATCGCCTGCGCCGGAAGCATATCCCTCCGCTACGCGCCCACCGGGTTTCCGTCTGCCGGACTCACTCCAGCAGCCCCAGCTCCTCCAGCCGGGAGACGATCTTGTCGACGGCCTCCTCCGCGTCCTCGGGCTTCTTCCCGCCCGTGATGACGAGCTTCCCGGAGCCGAACAACAGGGCGACAACGTCCGGCTCGTCCAGCCGGTACACCAGGCCGGGGAACTGCTCGGGCTCGTACTCGATGTTCTCCAAGCCCAGCCCGATGGCGATAGCGTTCAGGTTGAGCGTCCGCCCCAGATCCGCGCTGGTGACAATGTTCTGGACGATGATCTCCGGCTCCTCGTCCACCTTTATTTGGAGATCCCGGAGCTTGTCAAAGACGATGCGCAGGCTCTCGTGGACATCGTCGGTGCTCTTCGCCCCGGTGCAGACGATTTTGCCCGACCGGAAGATCAGCGCCGCCGACTTGGGGTTCTGGGTACGGTATACCAGCCCCGGGAACTGTTCGGGGTCGTAGTCAGCACCCTCCAGGTCCATTGCCACGCTCTGGAGGTCGAGTTCCTGGCCGATGCCGGTCGAGGCAACGACGTTCTCGATGTTGATAGTGTCCTTGGGGTCGGTCATCTGACGACTTAAATGTCGTATTTAAGCCTTATAAAGATTGGCGACATCCCTTGACAGGTCAATAGGACGAGATGGCCCGACAGTCTCATTCCGGTGGGACGGGGAGTAATGGCGTGTACTGCCTGGAGTTCGCCGGCGAGGACGACGCCTTTGGTGCCTTCGAGGCCCGGACCGCGGCCGCCGGAGTGGAGCGTGTCGCCCCTGGGCTCGCGGTCGCCGGCTCCCTTGATCCTGAGCGCGCCCGCTCGCTGGCGTTCACCCGCCGCTGCTCCCGGCTGGTCGGCCGCACCGACGCCAGCCTCGAGAGCGCCCGCGCGCTGCTGGCTGCGGCTCCGCTGGAGGACGCAGGCAAGTCACGGGGGGACGTCCCGCACCCGGGGGATACGGTCCGCGTTCGCGCCAGAGACGTCCGCGGGACGGCGGGCGTCTCAACCGCACAGGCGGAGCGTGAACTGGGCTCGGTGCTCGTTGAGCGGGGCTTCGAGGTGAACCTCGAACGGCCGGACCACGAGCTACGGGCGCTGTTCGCAGGCGACGGCAGTGTCGGTGATGACGGGAGTGCCAGCGGCGACGACAAGGACACAAGCGGCGAAGGCGTCTGCCTACTCGGCTGGCTGGCGGTGGCGCCGGAGCGGACCTTCGCCAACCGGGCGCCCGGCGAGCGGCCATTCTTTCAGCCCGGCGGGATGGCACCGGCGTTGGCCCGAGCACTGGTGAACGTCGCCGGCGCGCGCCCGGGAGCGCGGCTGCTCGACCCAATGTGTGGCACCGGCGGCCTGCTCATCGAGGCGGCGCTGGTCGGCGCCGAGCCGGTGGGGATGGACGCCCAGCATAAGATGGTCCGGGGAAGTCGCGAAAACCTCGCCTGGGTCGGCTGTGAGGCCCGGCTGGTGCGGGGTGACGCTATCCGGCCGCCGTTCCCCGACGGCGCCTTCGACGCGGTGGCGTTCGACGCCCCATACGGTCGCCAGTCGAAGGTCGTTGGACAGGACCTGGTGGCCGGCGCGTTATCGGCGGTCGCCGGCCTTGCCCCCCGGGGGGTGCTGATGGCGGACCGGTCGTACACGAACGCGGCCGAGAGCGCGGGGTGGTCGGTGGAGGCGATGTTCAGCCGCCGGGTCCACCGCTCGCTGACCCGGCACGTCCACGTCCTCCGTTAGGCCGACAACCGCGCAAGCAGCCGGGAGAGGTGAACCCGGTCGCTGGTCCCCTCTGCGAGGTCGGCGTCCGTCTCGCCCGCGAGCCGGTGGATCCGAGCCAGTTCCGTCCCGGAGTAGCGTGACCGCGCGGCCGCGAGCAGATCCTCCAATACCTCGTCTCCGCTCAACCCCTCGTCATACAACAGGTCGTCCAGCGTCGAGCGGGCGTCGCCGAACAGCCCCTCGTCGGCGGCCGCCAGCATCTCCGCGGCGCGCTCGTCGCTGCCGACCTCCGACAGCGCCTCGTAGGCGGCCTCCATCGTCAGCTCCCCCCTCTCCTCAACGGTCGTCTGGGCACCAAGCACCGCTCGCCGGAGATCGCCGCCTGCGTAGCCGGCGACGTACTCCACCCCGTCCTCGTCGTACTCAACCGCCTCGGCCTCCAGCACCCGCACCAGCGCGCTCGCCACCTCGTCGTGGGTCGGCGCTCGTACCGGCACGTCGAAACAGCGCGACCGGACCGGGGCGATCAGCTTCGACGGCTGACGCGTGGCGATGACGAACTGGGTCGTCCGGTAGTGCCGCTCCATCACTCGCCGGAGCGCCTGCTGGAAGTCTTCGCGGATGGCCTCGCTGTTGTCCAGCAGTACCGTTTTGTACTCTCCCGAGACAGGGGCATAGCCGGCGACCTCCGTCAGGACGTGGTTAATCATGTCCCGCTTCGACATCGAGGACCGCCCCGTGAGAAACGGCTCGAACCGGGGGTCGTTTCTGATCTCCTTTTTTGTACGAGCGAAAAAGTCTGCGACGTTCACCTCGACGAGGTCGTTGTCGGGGTCCTCGTGAGTTTCGCGTGCCAGCGCCCGCACTGCGGCGGTCTTGCCCGCTCCCTCAGGGCCGTGAACGACGAGGTTCATCGGCTCGTCCACCGCCCGCCCGAGCGCCTCCCGCACCCCCGCCTGGGGGATGTCGTCCAGCGCGGGCGCGTGGCGCTCGGTCCACAGCGGCGCCTCCATACCGAAGGAACGGCGACAACGGGTAAGAATCGGTCGGTCGCGCGCCGGTCTCAGAACGGGAGCAACGCGAACAGCGCCGCGGCGGCGCTGTCGCTCCGCTCATCATCCTGCCGGTTGTCGTCAGCGTCAGTCTCCTCGTTCTCCTTGTTCTCGTCCTCGTCCTCGTCCGCGTCGTCAGCTTCGTTCTCCTCCTTCTCCTCCTTCTCCTCGTTCTCGGCTTTGTCATCGGCGTACTCATCGTCCTCGCCCGCGTCCTCGGGCAGGTCGGCGTCCTCGGGCGGGCCGCGCTCGCCGAACCCGCGCTTGATCTCTGCCTCGCCGTCTTCGTTCTCTATCTCGACCTCAACCTCCTCGGCGTCCTCGGGCACGTCGAAGCTCACCGTGCCGTTGGCGTCGGTAGTGTACTCCTCGTCATTCACCTCGACGGTGGCGCCCTCAACGGGCTGGCCCTGCTTGGTGACGACGACGGTCGCCTCCTCGCCGGGCATCACGCGCCCCTCGAAGCGGGCGTCCAGCCCGTCGCCGTCGTCGTCACGGGTCTGGAAGGGGACGTCCGTGCCGGACTCGCTAACCACCGGCTGGAGGACGTACTTCCCGCTCGCGCCGGCTTTCACAACGGTCATGTCGAACACGAAGTCCACCTCCTCACCGTTGCCGACAGTGAACTCTTCGTTGATGTGGAGCCGACCGCTCGGTATCTTCACGTCCGTCGTCTCGCCGGAGGTCAGCGTTCCCTCGGCGTCCTCAACGAACACGAACACCTTGTCGTAGGTCCCGTTCTCTACCGGAAGGCTACCGAGCCGCGAGGCATTCTCCCCCCGTAGCTCCGTCAGATCCACCCGCCGGTCCTCGATATCCTTCACGACCCACTCGTCGCCGTCGGGATCGAACTCTTCGGCCGCCTCACCGTCGGCCTCGTCGTCCGGCCCGGACTCGGTCTCCATCTCCTCGGTCGTCTCGTTGCCTTCGGTGGCATTAGCCTTGTGTAGCGCGACCTTCGTAATCGTCACGTTCAGGTGCTCGAAGTCGTCCATCGCGCCCGGCTGGTCGGACACGTACATGTTCACGACGCCGTCGGTCGCGTCCGTAGAGGTGCCGTCACTGGGACCACTGCTCAGCCCAGGGCCGGCACAGCCGGCGACCGTCAGCATCGCGGCCAGTGCCACTGCAATCAGTGTTCGTTGCATGCACTCCCAAGTACCAGCGTTTCCCTCATAACGGGGCCGTCCGTTGAAGCCCGTTCAATTCGACCGCCGTCCTGCGATTAAACGGTCGTAAACAGTTGAACGATATTCAGACAAGGGGGCGACAACCCTCTCGGGCCTCGGCACCTCCACCCGAGCGGCGACGCCCGCACGGCGGCGCGAGCGCCATCCGACACCGGTTTACTCACGCCGGCGACAGTACGAGTATGCAGGTGACGTTCCTCGGCACGGGGGGTGCAATCCCCAGCGTCGAGCGCAACACCAGCGCAGTGCTGCTCCGCCGGGAGGGCGAGCGGCTGCTGTTCGACTGTGGCGAGGGGACTCAGCGCCAGATGATGCGCTTCTCGACAGGATTCGACGTCGCCCACGTCTTTCTGACACACCTTCACGGCGACCACACGCTTGGGCTGCCAGGGCTGACCCAGACGTTCGATTTCAACGACCGTGAGGCACCGCTGGCGCTCCACACGCCACCAGGCACGAAGCCGGCCGTCGAGAACCTGCTCGGCGCTACCGGCGCACGGCTCTCCTACCCGGTGCGAGTCAATGAGGTCCGACCCGGAACGGTTGCGCTGTCGGGCGATGGCTACGAGGTCCGTGCCTTCAGGACCAAGCACCGCACCACGAGTGTCGGCTATGTGTTAGTCGAGGACGACCGTAAGGGCCGATTCGACCGCGAGAAGGCCGAACAGGAGCTGGGCATCCCCCCCGGCCCGAAGTACGGTCGCCTCCACGAGGGACAGCCGGTCGAACACGACGGCCGCACTATCGAGCCGAAAGAGGTTGTCGGCCCGCCTCGACCGGGCCGGCGGGTCGTCTACACCGGCGACACGCGACCGACTGGCGCCACCGTTGAGGCCGCGGAGGACGCGGACCTGCTGATACACGACGCCACGTTCGCCGAAGACAACAGCGACCGCGCCCGGCCGACCGGCCACTCCACCGCGCGGGAGGCCGCTAGCGTCGCCAGTCAGGCCGGAACGAAACGGCTCGCGCTGGTCCATATCTCCACGCGCTACCCGGACCCCTCCCCGATCGAGCGGGAGGCGAGCGCGGAATTCGACGGCCGAGCGTTTGTCCCCGACGACGGGGACGACCTCTCGGTGCCGTTCCCCGATGCGTGAGGACAGGGGTTTCTTCACCTGGCGAGCGCTGGAGCACGGCCATGGACGAGACGGACTGTAGCTACTGCGGAAGCGACATCACCCGCCACGCCCGGTCCGGGGTGAGCATGGGGCACTTGGGGTGGGGACCGGCCAATTCTACAACTATGCCTGCCTGCACGCGTACATCGAGGCAGAGGAGCTGGTGTACAGCGACCGCTGTGAGTGGCGGCCGGACTAATCGGCGGCCGCCGCGAGTCCGCCCTCACGGACCGCGCGGGCGTAGTCGGTGAAGTTGTCGAACAGCCGTTTCGTCTCACAGGCGGCGGCGTAGTTCTCGTCGGTGATGCCGTCGAGCACGCGCTCGATGCGCTCGTCGCCGAGGAATTCCTTGCTACGGGCTACCGTCTCGGCAGTGTCGCGGTCGTACTCCGGGTGGAACTGCACGCCGAACGCGTGGCCGACCCGGAACCCATGGTTGCCGTAATCGTTCTCCGCCATCGGCTGGGCGTTCGGCGGCAGTTCCACGACGGCGTCACCGTGGGTCGTGAAGGTGGTGAATTCTCGGTCAAGCCCCTCGAACAGTGGCGTATCGGCGGTCTGTTCGACGGTCCGATAGCCGATCTCAAAGCCATCCATCGCCTCCACGCGGCCGTCCAGCGCCGATGCCAGCAGCTGGTGACCAAAACAGACACCCAGGATCGGCAGCCCGCGCTCGTGGGCCTCCCGTACCCACTCCGTCGTGGCGTCGATCCACTCCTCGTCCCAGTACACGGAGGCCTTCGAACCGGTGATGACGGCGCCGTCGAAGTCGAAGCCGGGGGGGAGCTGGCCCTCTCGGACGGTGAACTCCGCGATGTCGGCGTCCAGCTCCCGTCGGAAGTTCCGTCTGGTGGCGGCGTCCTCGAAGGAGGCGTTCAACAGCGCGAGCCGCAGCCGCGGGCGTCCACTCATTGCCGACAGTAACGGTCCCCGGCGCTCAAGCGTTTCGGTGATTCACGCCGTCACTGTCTCCAAGAACCCCGTGAGCACGTCGTTGGCGGCCTTCGAGTGCTCCACGAACGCGAGGTGGCGGCCCTCCAGCCTGTGGAATGTCCCCTGCGGGAGCCCCGCCGCAAGCGCACGCCCGGCGTCAACCGGCACCACCGGGTCCGATTGTCCGTGGAGCACGAGTGCCGGCGCCGTCACCTCGTAGGGCGCCTCGCAGGCGTAGGCCAGCATCGCCTCCGCCTGGGCCGCCCGCACTGCAGACGGCGCGTCGTCGCTCGCGCGCCACTCGCCAATGCCCGCGACGACATCGGGGTTGGTCTCCTGGAACGGTGGAGTGAGACACAGTTCCAGCGCAGCCGGGCCGTCGCGGGTCATCCGCTCCAGCGCGTCCGGGTCGACCCGTCCACCGTCGAGCGCCGTCCCCAGCAGCGCCAGCGACCGGGCGCGGCCGTACTCCCGGGCGTGCGCGAGCGCGGCCATTCCCCCGAGCCCGGCGCCGACGAGATGGGCTCGCCGGGCGCCTGTCGCGGCCAGCACCGTCTCGCAGTCAGCGGCGAGACGCTCGACGGTGTGCGGCCCGGCCGGCTCCGAGCGGCCGACCCCGCGCGGGTCGAAGGTAACGGCCTGGAACGGGCCGGCCAGGGCGGCATGCTGCCAGCCCCACAGCCACGCGCCGAAGCCGACGTCGTTGATGAAGACGACTGTCTCCCCCTCGCCAGCGGTGTCGTAGAACAGCTCCGTCCCGTCGGCGGCGGTGGCGGTCGGCACGGTTCAGCGCGGGGTCACGCGTTCAGCTTCCGCTTGAGCACGTCCGGCGCGTCATCGAGCGCGTCATCGAGCGCGTCCACCTCGGGGCCGCCGCCCTCGGCGAAGTCCGGTGGGCCGCCGCCGCCGCCGCCGACCCGATCGGCGAGTTCGGCGACGACGGCGCCGGCGTTGATCTCGACGCTGTCGGGCACCGCGACAACGAACTGCGCGGAGCCGTCAATGCCGCTGCCCAGAACCGCGACTCGCCCCTCCTCGACGAGCGCGCCGGCGGTCGCCCGGAGCTCCTCGGCGTCGGCGTCCAGCCGCTGGACCACCGCCGGCGTTCCATCGACGTCTATCTCGTCGGCGCCAGCGGCGGCGCGAGCCTGTGCGAGTTCCTCCTTCAGCGCGTCGATACGCTTGCCCCGCTCCTTCCACTCCTCAAAGAACCGCTCAGCAGTCTCGGGTACCTCGGTGGGAGAGACGTCGAGCACGTCGGCGGCGTCGTACAGCGCGTCCTCCGTGCGCTGGGTCGCCTCGATGGCGGCGTCGCCGGCGGCGAAGACGAGCCGCTCAACGCCGTCCTGGACCCGCTCGGTCGAGAGGATCTTGATCGCGCCAATGGAGCCGGTGCGGTCGACGTGGGTGCCAGCACACGCCTGGACGTCCTCGCCGACGGTAATCACCCGGACCGTCTGACCCGGTGGGATCCCTCCCTGATAGAGGTCGAACCCGTAGCGTTCCTCGGCGTCGTTGCGGTCGAGGAACTGCTGGGTGACCGGGAGGTTCTCCGTGACAACGTTGTTGGCAACCCGCTCGATGGCCTTCACCTGCTCGCGGCTCACCCGATCGTAGTGGGTGATGTCCAGTCGCGATGAGTCGGTTCCCTTCTGGGCACCGGCCTGGCGGACGTGGTCGCCGAGGACGGCGCGGGCGGCGTGGCCGACGACGTGGGTAGCAGTGTGGTGTGCCATCAGCCGACGCCGCCGGACAGCATCAATCTGGCCGCGCACGAACTCACCTTTCCCGGGGTCGCCGTCCGTTCGGTGGAGCACGACACCGTCGCGCTCCTGGACGTCGAGTACCTCTACGGTGCGGTCCTCGGTCGACAGGGTGCCTGTGTCGGCGGGCTGTCCGCCCCCCTCCGGATAGAACATCGTCTGGTCAAGCACAACGTCGTAGCCGTCCTCGCGCTCGATGCAGTCCAGCACGACCGCCTCGAACTCCGTGCGGTCCTGGTCCTCATAGAACAGCTTCTCCGTGTCCGGCAGCTCCGCGACCCGGTCATCCGCCGTCTCCGCGGGGGCATCCTCGTTGGCACTGGTCGTGTCGTGTCGCCCCGCGACGGCGGCGTAGAAATCGTCGGGCACCTCGACTGTCGTCCCGCGCTCGGCGGCAATCTCCTCGACCA
>CAZLOO010000063.1:0-835 GCA_964561055.1 uncultured Halobacteriales archaeon | reverse complement strand
CGCACCCGGCGGCCGCCGCGCTCGAGGGTCTCGCGGTACTTCTCGACTTCCGTGCGCACCATGTCACGCACGGTGTCGCGGTTCTCGTAGCCCAGCCGCTCGGCCTGCATGTCTACCAACTCGTCGAGCGGAGCATCCACCCCGACCCGATCACAGAGCCGCCTAGTGCGGCGCAGTACCATCCGCACCAGGTAGCCCGAGCCGACGTTCGATGGAACGATGCCATCCCCCAGCATGTACGCCAGCGTCCGGCTGTGGTCAGCGATGGCGTAGATGGTCTCCAGCGGTTCGGCGAGCTCCCGCAACCGCTCGACATCGACGCCAATCTCGGCAGCAATGTCGTCGCGGGCCTGCTCGACGTCCTCAGCCTCCTCGATGTCCAGCGCGCCGGCCAGCGTCGCCGCCTGCGCGACGATACGGTCCTCTTCCTCTGTGTAGTCGATGCCGGCGTTCTCCCGAAGGAACTCGATGGTGTCGGGGTAGACGGCCTCGTAGACCGTTGGGGTACCCTGACTCATCCAGGTCCACCGCTCCAGCCCGTAGCCAGTGTCCACGATGTACGTGTCCATCTTCGAATAGCGGTTGCCATCCTTCAGGAGGTACTCCCCGTCGGGGTCAGCCTTCATCGACATGAACACGAGCGTCGCCAGCTCCAGGCCACGGTAGACGACCTCGATGGCGGGCCCGGCGTTGCCCCCACCCACCCACGGATCCTCGATATAGGTGACGTCCTCAAGCTCGGCGCCCATCTCCTCAAGCAGTTCGTCGCAGTACCGCACAGTCTGGTCCTTCCAGTACACCTCCCCCTGGTAGGCGTACTGCTCGGGATCGGCGA
>CAZLOO010000062.1:0-10348 GCA_964561055.1 uncultured Halobacteriales archaeon | reverse complement strand
GCCGCCGGAGTACGTCGTCGACGCGGCCGTCGAGGCGATGCGCTCCGGGGACACCGGCTACACCGCTGCCGGGGGCAAACCCGCTCTCCGGCGGGCCATCGCCGACTACTACGACCGCACCTATGGCGTCGACGTTCCCCCCGAGCGGGTGCTAGTCACCCCCGGCTCCTCGCCGGGGCTGTTGCTGGCCTGCCTGGCGGTGCTTGACCCGGGCGACGAGGCGTTGCTGACGGATCCACACTACGCCTGCTACCCGAACTTCGTCCGCCAGACTGGCGCCGAGATCGGGACGGTACCGCTGGCCCCGACGGACGGCTTTACTCCCCGGTTCGACGCCTTCGAGCGGGCGCTGGCTGAGGAGCCGAAACTGCTGCTTCTCAACTCTCCCGCCAATCCTACCGGCTCCGTGCTGGAAGGGGACACGCTGGCGGAACTGATCGACCTCGCGGTCCCGGAGACGACGGTCGTGGCCGACGAGATCTACCACGGTCTCGACTACGAGACAAAGGCCCACAGCGTGCTGGAGTACACCGACGAGGCGTTCGTCACGGACGGGCTCTCGAAGCGGTTCGGGATGACCGGCTGGCGGCTGGGGTGGGTGGTCGTCCCCGAGGGGTACGTCGACGCGGCCACCCGGCTGGCCCAGAACCTGTTCATCTGCGCGCCGTCGTTCGTCCAGGACGCCGGCCGGGTCGCCGTCGAGCACGGCGACGACCACGTTGCCGACGTGCGCGAGCGGTTCCGCGAGCGCCGAGACTTCCTGCTGGACGCCGTCGAAGAGTGGGGACTGGGCCTGGACTACACCCCAGGCGGCGCCTATTATCTGCTGATCGACGTCTCTGACCTCCCGGGTGACGCCTTCGACGCCGCGGACCTGTTCCTCGAGGAGGCCGGCGTCGCGCTCACACCTGGCCCGGACTTCGGCCCCGGCGCGGAGGAGTATCTCCGCGTCTCCTATGCCAACAGCCAAGAGAACCTCCAGCGCGCCCACGAGCGGATCAGCGCCCTGCTGGCCTCCGCACCGGACGTCTGACCGGCGGAAGCTTTTGTACCCGGCGCCACTGAGGCCGGTATGGACACTACCCTTCGGGAGCAGTGCCCGTCCTGTGACACCAACCTCGTTCCGTTCGACGACCTGGAGGCGGACCTCCGGGCCGAGCTGGAGGCCGACCCGTCCAGACAGCGCCAGTCGGTCGCCCATCGGCGAGTAAAACACACGGTCTGCCCGGACTGTACGCTGGAGATACACGGCTGCGGGCAGCCGTACGCCATTCCGGAGTAGAGCCGGCGCTGGTCGGTGTAGCGAACGGGGAGTGGCCGGCCGCTCAGTACGGTCGGAGACCGTGTACGTCCCGCGCGTGGTCGAGAAGCTCGTCGGTGGAGCTGAAGCTCTCGCCGCAGGTGCACTCGTGATAGGCGATGCCTGTCGCCTTGACGGTGTCGGCGGTCGGCCGGCGTGTCGCCATACACGCTCCTACAGCTGGGGGATTATAATAGTTTATCATTCCTCGCCTGGGTGGTGACGCACCTCGAAGCGGGCGTACTCGTCGCCGTACGCTGCCACTAATGAGCCGACCCACCAGTTCCACCGCTCGACTAGCCCCTCATGGGGGGCGTCCCGGAGGTTGCGCACCACCACCCCCGGACCGAGCAGGTAGCCTGCGTCCTCCTCGAACAGGCCGGCGTCGGCCATGTCCGTCGCCTGGCGTACCACCACGCGCAGCGCCTCGGGATCGGGATCAAACTCCCGAAGGTCCCGCTCCAGGCGTGCCGGATTCATAGCTCCTTGGCTGGACGGTTCACCGCAGGGAAATGTCGATGCTCTTCGCCTGGGTGTACGCCTCCAGGGTTTCCCGGGCGCGCTCGCGGCCGATGCCGGACTGCTTGTAGCCTCCGAACGGCATCCCATCCGGGAAGTCGTTGTACTGGTTGACCCACACCGTCCCGGCCTCGATATCTCGGGCGGTGCTGTGGCCCTGGCTGATGTCGCTGGTGACGACCCCCGCCGCCAGCCCGTAGTCCACGTCGTTGGCCAATTCGATCATCCGGTCGTAATCGCTCCACTCGAACACCTCCAGCACGGGGCCGAAGATCTCCTGCTGGACCGCGGGGTGATCGTGATCGATATCCGTGACGAGGGTCGGCTCGACGAAACAGCCCCCCGACAGCGCCTCGTCGTCGGGCCGGCCGCCCCCGGTGAGCACGGTGGCGTCGGCCTCGCGGGCCTGTTCAAGGAACGACAGCGTCCGCTCGACCTGCTCGGGCGACACCTTCGGCCCCAGTCGGGTGTTATCCTCCAACGGGTCGCCGACGGCAAGGCCCTCCGCGGCCTCGACCAGCCGCTCCAGTAGGTCCTCGGCGATGGACTCGTGGACGAACAGCCGCGACCCCGCCGTACAGCACTCCCCGGTGTTGTAGAAGATGGCCATCGTGACCGTCCGGACCGCCTGGTCGAGGTCTGCGTCCGCGTGGACGACGATAGGGCTCTTTCCGCCGAGTTCGAGGGTAACGTCAGCTACCCGATCGGCGGCGGCCTTCATCACCTGCTTGCCGACCGCCGTCGAGCCAGTGAACGCCAGCTTCCGCACGTCCGGGTGCTCGGTCAGGGGCGCCCCGGCGTCGGGCCCGAACCCGGTGACGACGTTCACCACGCCGTCCGGGAGGAGGTCGTCGATCTCGGCCATCAGCTTCAGCGCCGACAGCGGCGTCTGCTCAGCGGGCTTCAGAACGACCGTGTTCCCTGCGGCGAGCGCTGGCGCCAGCTTCCAGGCACACATCAGCAGGGGGAAATTCCACGGGATGATCTGGCCGACCACGCCGTACGGCTCCCGGACGGTGAGCACCTGTCGGGGGCCGTCGGTCGGCACCGTCTCACCTTCGGCCGCCCGGATTACGCCCGCGAAGTATCGAAAGTGCTCAGCCGCGAGGTAGGCGTCGGCCTTCGACTCCCGGATGGGCTTGCCGTTGTCCAGTGTGTCCAGCCGCGCGAACGCGTCGCGCTCGTCCTTGATGCGGTCGGCGATCTCCCCGAGCAGGCGCTGGCGCTCCGTCGGGCCAGCGTCGCTCCACTCCCGCTCGAACGCCTCGTCAGCAGCCGCCACCGCGCGGTCGATGTCGGCAGCGTTCCCGGCGGGCACCGCCGCCAACACCGCGCCCGTGGTGGGGTCGCGGGTCTCGAACGTCTCGCCGCTCTTGCTGTCGACGAACTCACCGTCGATGTACAGCCCCAACTCCTCCGGGACGACCTCGGCGGCCGTCTCCTCGTGGCGGCGCTCAATGGCCTGCCGACGGGTCTTCGTCTTCGGGTCGGTCGTCATGCCCCATCCACGGGACACCCCGGAATAAGACTGTCCACCGCGCCGGCAGTGCCTTAGCCCACGGGCGCGAGCGGGCCGGCATGGCACGCGTCCCGTACGTCGAGCGCGACACGCTCCCGACCGAGAAGCAGGCGTTATTAGACAGCCTCGCCGACGGCGAGCCCGCGGACCACGGCCTCCCCGCCGGCCCGCTGAACGTCTACCGCGCCATGGCGCACACGCCCGAACTCCTGGCAGCGTTCCGCTCCTACGGCGGCCGGCTGTGGCGCGAGGGTGGGCTCACCCCCCATGATCGGGAGTTCGTGATACTGACGACCGCGTACGTCGGGGGGTCGGCCTACGAGTGGCACCAGCACGTCCGGGTAGGGCTGGACGAAGGACTCACCCGCGAGGCGATATTGGCCATCCCGGAGGGTGACCTCGACCGGCTGGCGCCGCGCCACGCCGCCCTGGTGGAATACGTCGCCGCTTTTGTCGACGGCGAGGTGGACGACGCGACCCACGACCGGCTGGCAGGGTTCTACGATCGCGAGACGCTGTTGGCGGTTGGCCTGCTCGCGGGGCTGTATCTCGGCCTCGGGCGGCTGCTGAACGCGCTCGCGGTGAAGACGGAGGTTCCTTTCGTCGGCTGGGAGCTGGAGAACCTGTAGGCGCCCCCGCTCCACCGTTCTGTTCGACAGATATTTACGTTTAGGCTCAATTGCTAGCGAAGAGAACGACAAAAGGGACGAAAAATGGACGTTCATCAGGAAAAAAGCCACAAAAGCATCGACTATGGACATTACGATCCCGACGCGGCGGCCGGGGAGGGCGTTCGGCTGCTGCTCTGGCTCCGCCCGCCCGTGGCAGGGGTGTCGACGACGCTAGTCGATCGGCTGGCCCGGCTCCAGGCCGAAGGGACTATCGAGGGGTTCGACGTGGAGTGCTGGCCGGACGAGGTATCGCTGTCCAGCGACGGTCACCCGGAGGTGGTCGGCGCGTTCCGGCGGTACGAGCGCTGGGCCGAGCGCAACGAAGTGAGTCTCCGCCCGGCGTTCGACGTGCGGTCGGTGTCGCCGCTGATCGGAGCGCACCGCGAACTGTTACGGCTCCCGGCGGCCTGCCTGGCAGCATACGAGAACGGCGACCTCGCCAGGGTGTTCCCCTGCACAGACGGGGACCACACCTGGACGGTAGAGGACTGTCTCGACGCCCTCGCCGACACCGGCGCCCCGCCGACGATGTCGTAGGCTACGCCCGCTCGGCAACCAGCGAGACGTACCCGACCCGTCCCTTCTCAACCGCTTGCTCCAGGTCTTCGATGGCCGACAGCAGCCGCTCGCCGCGCCCGCCGAGCAGGCCCAGCAGTCCCTTGTAGTCAACAGCCTCCTCCAGTCGATCGCGGGTGGTGAGCAGGGCCGCGCGATGGTCGCACACCCCGCGGACGTCGAAGCCGGCGGCCGCGACCCGCCTGGCGAGCGCCTCCCGGCCCGGTGACCCGTTTAAACAGAGCGCCCGCTCGACCGGCTCGGGCAGGTCCGGGAGTTCCTCCTCGACGACGACATCCGACAGCGCCAGCCGCCCCTCCGGTGCCAGCACTCGGCGGACCTCCTCCAGTGAGCGGTCCAGATCCGGCGAGAGACAGAGCGCGCACTCCGCCAGCACCACGTCGACGGCGCCGTCAGCGATCGGGAGTCGGCTCATGTCTCCTCGTATCGCTCGCCCACCGCCGGGGTTGCGGTCGACACCGACCGCCCGGGCCCCACGGTCGGCCGCCAGCGCCACCGCGTCGCCGGCACCACAGCCAACGTCCACCAGCCGGGTGTTCGTACCGACGCCCGCCCGATCGAGCAGGTCAGCGGTCGCCGCCTCCCCGCCGGGGTGGAGCGGCTCGTCCAGCAGCCGGCGGGCGGTCCCCCAAGGATCGGCCAGCGCCGCCTCGACCGGACCGGCCATCAGTTGTCACCGCCCTCTGCGGGCGTGTAGCCATCCGCTGGATCCGGCTTGCCGACCCCGGGACGGCCGCCCCAGCCGTTCCGGTTGCGAATGGCATAGCGGCCATCGTCGGTGGTCATATTGTACGCGCAGAACGGCACCAACTCTCCCGTCTCGGTGGGGACGGAGACACAGCAGTTCGACAGCTTGCCGGCGTCGGCGGCGTCGGCGTCCATGAACCCGGTGAACGACACCGGGAGCACCTCGCTCAGAAGGTCGCCGAAGTCGATATCGAGCCCGCCACCACAGCAGCCCGACGCCGAACACGCCGAGGCCTTCCCAGCTGGGGTGGAGGCTAGCAGCTCCATCCAGTCACTCTCGTCGACCAGCCCGGACAGCGCCTCGAAACGCTCGAGGTCGAGGAACTGTGTGAGCGCCGCCACGCCGTCGCTGTCCGGCTTCAGCGCGGTGGCACTCTGGCAGGTCGCCGAGCAGCACGGCACTGGTAGCAGGTCACGGGGCTGGACCCCTTCGAGCTGGTCGGCCAACCGGCGGGCGGCCTCGTCCAGCGAGAACCGGCCCCCGTGCTCCTCGTAGCGGCCGAAGCCGGCGACCGGCTGGAAGTTCACCGACTCCACGACGTCCAGGTTGTCCAATGCGAACCGAACGATGTCGCCCATCTCGTGGTCGTTGGTGCCCGGCACCACCGTCGGCACCAGCACGACCGACAGCCCGGCCGCTCGGCAGGCCCGGACGGCGGCGCGCTTCTCGTCGGTCAAGTCCACCTCCCGGATAGCCTCATAGGTCTCGGCGGTGAGTCCGTCGAACTGGAGGTACACCGCAGTGACGCCAGCCCCGGCGAGGCGCTCGGCGTAGCCTTCCTCGGTGGCCAGCCGGATGCCATTGGTGTTCACCTGGACGTGCTCGAACCCCATCTCTCTCGCAGCCTCTACAAGCTCGGGGAGGTCGTCCCTGACCGTGGGCTCGCCGCCGGAGAACTGAATCGGCCGGGGACCGCCGCCCGCCTTCACCGTCTCCAGCAGCTCCAGCACCTCCTCGAACGGTCGGTGAGTTCCCCCGGGACCGGAGCTGGCAAAGCAGAACGAGCAGGCGAGGTTGCAGTCGCTGGTCACCTCCACGACGGCGAGGCAGGCGTGGTCGTTCTCCACGATGAACTTTCCCTCGGGCTCCGGATCCGGCGCCGGGCCGGCCGCGGTGTCGTGGACCCACTCCCAGTGGTCGATCGACTCCCACACCCGACGGCTATCCGTGCCGTGGTCGGGACAGTCCCGGGTGAGGTGGACGCTGCCGTCCCGGGCCTCGTAGCGGCCGGGTACCCGCTCCAGACAGGTCGGACAGAGACTGGTCGTCTCCGCGAGGAGATCGGACGAAGTCACGACCGACGCCTACGGTCGGACTGACCTAACTGTGCATCGATGTGGCACGCCGCGCGCACAGCCTCGGTGGTCTGGTGACGGCCGCGCCGCCCCGGCGAACGCTTTTTCCCTGGGCGGCCTTCCCGCCGGTATGGAATCCGGTACGGCACGCGAGCAGGCCCACGACGGCACCCTCCGGCCAACGGCAGCCGCCCGGAGACTGCTGGAGGCGTACCGGGCCGGTGAGGACCCGGAGTCGCTGCTAGCGGCGCTCGCCAACTACGACGATGCCGACCTCGCCGCGCTCCGGGAGGACCGTGCCACCGCGCTGGCGTTCTGGACGAACCTCTACAACGCGAGCACCCAGCGGCTGCTGGCCGAGTGTGGCGACCTGTACGACAGCCCGCTTCGCTTCTTCCGGTTTTTCAATACGGACTGTGTCACTGTCGGCGGGACGGCGCTGAGCCTGGACGACATCGAACAGGGTATCCTCCGGGGCTCGCGCTCGAAGTACGGCCTGGGCTATCTCCCCCGGCTGCTGGCAGGGTCGTTCGAGCGGCGCTACCGTCTCGCGGAGCCGGATCCACGAGTCCACTTCGCGCTCAACTGCGGCGCCGCCAGCTGTCCGGCCATCCGCGCCTACGAGCGCGACCGGATCGACGAGCAACTGACCCTGGCGACCCGCGTCTATCTGGAGGGAGAAGTGGAGTACAACGCCGAGAGCGGGGTGGCCCGCGTCCCTCGGTTGTTCCTCTGGTACCGCGGCGACTTCGGCGGGCCGACGGGTGTCCGCCGGCTGCTCCGCGAGCACGAGGTCGTCCCGGCTGACGTGGAGCCGACACTGCGTTACCGTTCCTGGGACTGGTCGCGCGAGAGCGGGAAGTTCGCCGACTGATCGAGTCCCAAGACACGTTCCCTGTCCGGCGGATCTCCGGCCGTGCTCAACACGGAGGCAGCGGTCTGTACGGAGTGTGGCATCGTGCACATGGCGAGTAGTCCCGGGCCCACGGACGTTGAGAGCTGTGGCGCCTGCGGCGGCGGGCTCGCCGAGGTGGAGGTGGACGACCTCATCGGCTTGTAGGCCGCCACCTATATCCCCCAGTTGCATCAGGGCGTACACATGTCGGACGCGCCGGAATGGGTGACCCTCACCGAGGGGGAGGAGGTGGTGTTGAACCGGCGGCCGTCGGTGGTGCCGTACCTGACAGACCTGTTGTGGCCGCTGGTCGTGGTGCTCGTCGGCATCGCCTTGGTGCTGGTCGGCGCCGGGACGCTCGCCGTCGGGGTGACCGTCCCGGGGTCGGTGCCGCTCGGGGTCATCGGCGCCGCTGTCGTCGTGCTGGGTCTGCTAAGCGCCGCCGGCAACCTGACGGGCTGGTGGAGCACGCGCTATCTCGTCACTAACCAGGAGGTGTACGTCAAGACCGGGCTGCTCTCTCGGTCGGTGACGAACGCCCGTCTCGATCAGATACAGAACACCTCCTTCAGCCAGTCGGCGCTGGGGCGAGCGCTCTCCTACGGCGACGTCTACCTCGACACAGCGGGCCACGCCGGCACGGAGATCGTGTTCAGTAACGCCGCCGACCCGGACAGCGTCGTCGAGGCGATAACCCGCCAGCTCGACCAGGAGTAGCGACCGCCCGCGCCGCCGACACTCCGGTCGAGGCCACGCTAATTGCAGTAATTTCTATTTGATATATGTGTACGCTCAGGTCAAACCAGTCGAGCTGGCGGCCGTCCGCGACCAAGCGCTCCTGAAGGGTCCTACGGAGAAGAACCTCGACGGCCACAAGCGAGAGATGATCGATGTCGTCACCGAACAGGTCGACGTGATGGGGACCGCTCCGCGCAGGGCCGACGCCTCGTAGTGTTCGCGCAAGGCTGTACCGGCCTGTCCCGGGGGTCCTATTGCTATAGCGGCGATTCCGAAGCGCTCCGAGCAGTGGGGACCCGGAACAGTCGTTCAGAGGCTGCGTGAACGGTCAACTCCGGATGACGGGCAGCGGGCGTCAAACGCCGATTACGGGCCGTTGAATGGTTCTGAACGGGCTGAACGACCCGAAACGGAGTTCCCGGTTGAAGATGGGTCCGAGCCTGTGTCTGGACACGATGAAGCTCGAACGCGCCGCGCTGCTGACGGTGGCCGCCGCGCTGACGGTGGCCGGTCTCGAGGTGGCACTCCCGACGGAGCTGCCCGCCGACGGCCTGCTCGCGCTCGTGCTCTGGGGGGCGACCGGGCTGTTCGTGGTGACTGCCATACTGTGGGTTGCGGTCACGTACGTCGTGGGGGCGGGGTACGAACCCCCCGAGCCAGCCTACAGCGGCGACGACGTCCAGGTCCGAATCCTCACCATCGACGCGGAGTCGGTCGTCCAGGCGACGGTGGACGCCCTGCCGGATGCGCTGGACGATCGCCACGTGATCGCGGAGGAGCCGATCGACGTCGACGGCGCGGAAGTCCACGTCGTCCCGGAGGGTTTCGACTGTGAGGCGGTCCGCAAGGGCCGGGCCATCGAGTGGGCCCGGCGGACGCTGGACTGTGACCGCGAATTCGTGCTGTACCTCGATGAGGACAGCCATCTGTCCTCCTTCGAGGGGCTGCCCGACGCCGACATCGCACAGCTCCGCGAACAGCCCCGGCGCACGGGGTCGGTACTGAGCTACCTCGCGGACGTCTATCGGATGGGCGTCCAGCTGGAACAGCGGGCGTTCGCACGGCTGAGTATCCCGCTGTTCGCCTGGGGCGGCGGCATCGCCGTCCGGTCGGCGCTGGAGGACGAGGTCACCTGGAATCGGGAGACGCTGGTCGAGGACACCGCCTTCGTCTGGGCGGCCGCCGCCGAGCGCGATATCGACTTCGACCTCGCGCGGGCGACCTGCCGCAACCAGGCGCCGCCGTCACTGACGGAGATAACCCAGCAGCGCCGCCGGTGGGCCGCCGGCAACCTGGAAGCGGTCTCCCTGCTGCCGGCACGCTACCGCCTGCTCACGCGCCTGCGCAATCTCGCGTGGGCGCTGTCGCCGGTGGTGTCGCTGGTAGCGGTGCCGCTGGCGGTGATCGGCGCCACCGCCGCCTACGGTGGGCTGTTCCTCGCGGCGTCGACGCTGCTGGCGGCGTTCACCGCCTTCTGGTTCCTCCGCGGGGTGGCGTACTACGGCTCCCGCGGGGTGAAGTGGGCACTGGCGCTGCCGTTGGCTCCGCTGGTGACGGTCGTCCACTCGATGGGTACCGTGCTGGGTATCGTCCACCCGCCCGACGGGTTCCGGGTCACCCGGAAGGTCGACGCCTGCGGCTGACTGGGCCCTGGTCCCATCCCCTCTCCCGTCGTCCTTCGCTCATCAGGCGTCGTCCGCCGCGAGGATCCGATCGGGCGCGTCCTGATTATTGACCACGACAAGCGCAGCCAGCACCAGCCGCTGGTCCAGCCCGACGTCCTCCGGGGCGAGGCTCTAGCTTCTGGCGCCGGTCCGATGTTGGGTCACGCCGATGGGCTGGGCCTCCGGAGACTGAAGGAGCAACTTCGGGAGCGCAGCTCCGGGGCGTTCGGCGCCACGTCCGACCGTTGGTCGGTCACGCAGATTGAGCAGGTCGCCGCCAGCTTCTGTCCGGGCTGTGGCGGCGCCGTCAAGCCTAGGGGTCGTTGAGCGCGAGGGCGACGTCGGTCGGCGTGGCCGCGGAGTCCGACTACACCGTCCGTGACCGCCGGCTGGCCGCTTCGCTGAGGGCGCTCCCCTACCGGG